>JAGXLJ010000002.1 GCA_018334775.1 Halodesulfurarchaeum sp. | reverse complement strand
GATCGATGACGATCTCGGTTTTCCCCATGTCGGAGAGGGCTTCCGCCCGGTCACCGTCCTCCAGCGGGACGAGAACCACGTCGGCGGCATATATCCCATCGGCGTCGACTTTCGCTCGCTCGTGGGAGAGCCCGGGTATTCTGGCGTCGGCAGTCAGCCCTTTGACCTCGGTGGCTCCGTGTTCCCGGAGGTGGGCCTCGATGGCAGCCATCCGATCCTTGCCCCGGTTGAAGAGGTTGATTTCGAGGGCTGCATCGACCGCGTCGGCGAGGTCGACTATCTCTTCGGGAACGAGTGCCGCTACATTCCCGTTAACGCTCAAAACGGGCTGGTCGGCATCAAGTAGTGCGGCCGCGGCTGCCCGAGCCGCCCGGTCCGCACTGGGAATCGTTTGTTCACCAAGCAAGTAATCGAAGGCTTCGCCCCGGCCCTGCGCGATCAGGCCCTGCTGGCTCGTGATCCCGGCCTCGACACCGGCTTCGATGCGGTGTCTGGTCACCAGCGAATCGTGTCGCGGGTGATCGGCGGGGATTCCGGCGGCATCAGTCATGGATTGGTGTAGGCAATCGGGTGGGAAAAACTTCGCTACTCGCAGACATGGGCCCCGCTCGGGTCGATTTGGGAGACCGTGGGTTCGTAGCCAGCCTCGCTCAGATCGTGGCCGAAGGCAAACACCGTCTCACCGAGCATCGCCATCGATGCGACGCCACCAGCGGCCTCGACGTCGGCAAGAATCGATTGCAAACGGGGCGTCGCAAGACCGACCTCGGCGCTGAACTCACTGGCGGTTTCGATGAACTGCTCGCTGGTTGGATCGGACTGGAGTTTCTCGAGCGCACGGGTCCCTGCATTGGTGATCGTCTCTGGGTGGTCGGTCAGCACAGCGGGCGTCGACAGCTCCCCGAGTGTGAGGAACTCGACACGTTCGGTCCCTGGAATCCCGTCCAAGCGTCCGTGTGGGGGTGACCCTGGGTCGAGACGGAGGACGATCCCGCCCCTTGCCTGGGCGACCACGTCGCCCAACCCAGTTCCGGCCTCCACGTCGGCAATATGGGCAACTCGTATCAACTCTGTTTCCGTTCGCCCTAACTCGAAGCCTTCGTTTGCTGCAAGTGCAGTTCCAAGCCCCATTCCTCCGGAAAGTCCGAATCCGGTGCCGATGGGAAGATCGGTGACGATTTCGACTGCCGCATCGATAGCGAGTTCGTCGAGAACTCTCCTGACTGATTCGATATCTGTCGGTTCCCCGTCGAGAGAGAGGGATCGCTCGTCGGCCGGTCGAACGGTAACGGTGACCCCATCTGTGAGCGTGAAACCAGCCCCTCTGGAGCCGGTCGTGGCTGGATCCGCTGTTTGATTTACCGTAAACAGCCCGGTTATGTGACCCGGGACGAACGCTGCGGCGACAGTCCGGTCGGTCATCCCCTATGGCGACAGCCGCTTACGGTCTCGCGGGAAGAGGACGGCCTCCCGGATGTTGTCCAGGTCGAGCATTGTCACGAGGAGTCGCTCGGCACCCATCCCCCAGCCTGCGTGGGGTGGCATGCCGTACTTGAACATCTTAGTGTAATAGTCGAAGGCGGCCGGGTCGAGGCCCTGAGCCTCGAAGCCCTCGACGAGCTGGTCATAGCGGTGTTCGCGCTGCCCACCCGAGACGAGTTCCATGCGGGGATGGTTCAGGTCGAAGCCGGTGGAGACCTCGGGATCGTCGTCCTCGTCTTTGATGTAAAACGGCTTGACTTCCGCGGGCCAGTTCGTGATGAAGTAATGCTGGTCGATTGCCTCGCCCAGCGCCTTCTCGGCCTCAGTCGGGAGGTCATCGCCCCAGGTGAGTTGCTCGTCGACGACGCCAGTGGCGTTCGCCCGTTGGATCGCTTCCTCGTACGTGATACGGGGGAAATCGGCCTCAGGAACGGTAAAGTCCGCAGCGAGACCGAGCGTTTCCAGTTCGTCCTGACAGTTCGATTCGACGGCCTGGTAGACTGAGCGAAGGAAGGTTTCGGCCACGTCCATGGCCTCCTCAGCGTCGATGAACGCGCTCTCGAAGTCGATACTCGTGGCTTCGTTGAGGTGTCGGGGCGTGTTGTGTTCCTCGGCGCGGAAGATCGGGCCGATCTCGAAGACGCGTTCGAGGCCGGAGGCTGCCAGAAGCTGTTTGAAGAGTTGGGGCGATTGGTTCATGAACGCCTCGCGACCGAAGTAGGTGATCGGGAAGAGTTCCGTACCGCCTTCGGTCCCGGTTGCGACGATCTTCGGCGTCGTGATCTCGGTGCCACCCAATTCGCGGAACGTGTCACGAGCGGCTTCGAGTACGGCACTGCGAATCTCGAAGATGGCGCGGGTTTCCGCCCGGCGGAGATCCAATGTTCGGTTGTCAAGTCGGGTCGAGAGATCCGCGCCGACCTTTCCGGAGGGATCGAGTGGCAGTTCTGGGTCGGCTTCCGCGACGATTTCCAGGGAGTCGGGGACGATTTCGACACCCGTCGGGGCCCGGTCTTCTTCGAAAACCTTGCCGGTTACCTGAAGGACGCTCTCGCGATGGACCGAGAGGCCTCTTTCGACGAGTTCGTCGTCGAGGTCGTCCTTTTCGAACTTGACCTGGATTCGGCCGGTTCGATCGCGCAAAATGAGAAAGGCGATTCCGCCGAGGTCACGGATCTCGTGTACCCATCCGGCTATCGTCGCCTCCATGCCGGGTTCGGCGTCTGCAGCATGTGTCCGGTCTCGCATGAAGGCACCTAGGCAACGGACCGCTTTTAAACATCCGTATTTCGCCTGGGTGGAACTCAGGCGTCTTTTGCTCCGCGGACGGTCTCCTCGACGGCCTCGACACCCGCTTCGTGAACCAAATCGCCCACGACGACGACGTCAGCGACCGCCCCCATCTCGTGGGCCGATTCGTAATCGTGAATGCCCCCACCGTAGAACGATGTCGACTCGGAGAGTGCCTCGGTGGCAGCCAACACGGTTTCCGGGTCGCCCAACATTCCCGAATACTCCAGATAGATGATATCCTGGCCGAAAAGGCGCTCTGCGATCGAGGCGTACGCAGCCACCTCTTCAGGGCCGAGGTCACAGTTCGCTTCGGTGTATGACGCGACCGATGCGTCAGGATTCAGAACGATGTAAGCTTCGGTGTGCGTTCTCCCCCATTCCACCTCGCCGATCCGGGCCCATTCCTTGTGTGCGCCAGTGATCCAGAACGGGTCACCGGCATTGAAGACAGTCGGGATGAGATATCCGTCCAGACCCGGGTCGTCGATGACCACTCCCGGGTTCGAGGGCTCTTGATACAACGGGATATCGTACTCCTTGCAGGCACTTACGACCCGTTCCATCTTTTCTTCGGTCATGCCGGTCGTTCCACCGATTTCGATGGCGTCCGTCCCGCTCGTACAGACGTCTTCGAAGGTGTCCCCAGCCACGAGTTCTTTGTCGGGATCGACCTTGAGGACGTGATCCCAGTGTGTCCACGGCCCGCTCATGGTCCACTGGACTCTTGGCCCGGCTAAAATGGCTTCGCTTCAGTCTACGTCCTAGTGATGGATTCCCATCGCTTCGATCTGTTCCTGGTACCGATTCCGGATCGTGACTTCAGTGACCTGTGCCACGTCGGCAACTTCTCGTTGGGTCTTTTTCTCGTTACAAAGCAGAGAGGCAGCGTAGATCGCGGCGGCGGCGTAGCCTGTGGGTGATTTCCCGGAGAGCAGGCCTTTCTCCGCCGTCGTTTCGATGATCTCGTTGGCTTTGGACTGGACCTCTTCGGAGAGTTCGAGTTCGGAGCTAAAGCGGGGCACGTATTTTTTCGGATCGACCGGTTTCATTTCGAGCCCGAGTTCCTGAGAAATATAGCGATACGTTCGACCGATTTCTTTGCGTTCGACCCGCGATACCTCCGATATTTCTTCGAGGCTTCGAGGAATCCCTTCCTTTCGACAGGACGCGTAGAGCGCCGATGTGGCGACCCCCTCTATCGAGCGCCCGCGGATGAGATCTTCCTTGAGTGCACGTCGATAGATGACGGATGCGACCTCCCGGACAGACCGGGGAACGCCGAGTGCGCTTGCCATCCGATCGATCTCGGAGAGGGCGAATTGCAGGTTCCGTTCGCCGGCGTCCTTGGTCCGAATCCGTTCCTGCCATTTCCGCAGTCGATGCATCTGGCTGCGCTTTTTCGAGGAAATAGACCGGCCATAGGCGTCTTTGTCCTTCCAGTCGATAGTGGTTGTCAACCCTTTGTCATGCATCGTCTGGGTTGTGGGGGCCCCCACGCGGGACTTCTCCTGGCGCTCCTGGTGGTTGAAGGCACGCCACTCGGGGCCTGGGTCTATCTTCTCCTCTTCCAGCACGAGCCCGCACTCGTTACAGACGAGCTCGCCCCGGTCGGAGCTTTTGACCAGATCCTCGGAGCCACATTCTGGACACTCCCTGACGTCCTCTTTAGACTCCTCGGTCTCGGCCGCTTGTTGTTCCCGCTGGCGGGTAGACCGTGTCATCGCATTTAAGTAGTAGTTTACTCGATTGACTTAAACTCATTGCCTCAATTGTAACCTCTGGTAAACGACAGAATAAAACATACCGTTAGTATCCCTGATAGATAGGTCGCTTTCCGGTCGTTTTCGGGCTTTTTCGAGGATTACTTGAGCATCGGTGCCCGAGATACTTCCAATGCCGGTTTTGGATTGTGATGTCGAGGCGGCGCGGGCAGCTCTCGAAGACGAAGGTGCGGAGATTACGCCGGGCAAGACGGAGCACGAACGATACCACGCCGACCTCGGAGGGGCACATGCTGTGGCCTACGATGACTCCCTCGTGGTTCAGGGGACCCGCCCAGTCGATATCACGGCTGTAGTCGCTGATGACGGGAGCGGCCGCGTTCATGTCTATTTCGACGGCGCGTGTCGCGGGAATCCCGGCCCGTCATCGGTGGGTTGGGTTCTCATTGACGAGGATGGAATCGTCGACGAAGGCGGGGAGACAATCGGCCGCGCAACGAACAATCAGGCCGAATACGAGGCTCTCATCCACGGTCTGGAAGTCGCGGTCCAATACGGGTACGACGAGGCCGAAATCCGTGGGGACTCGGAACTCATCGTCAACCAGGTGACGGGGGCCTGGAATGCAAACGATCCAACACTACGGGAGTATCGGGTCCGCGTCCACGAACTACTCGCCGAGTTCGAGGATTACTCGATTACCCACGTTCCCAGGGAGACGAACGACCGTGCCGATAACCTGGCAAACGAAGCCCTGGACCATGCCTGACCTTCCTGATTCAGTCGTCGAAACCGCTCGGGCTATGACTCTGGCGGCACGACGGGACACCCATCCTGATTCGAGTGCGCTTCGCTCGAGACGTGACTCACTCTTGGAATCGTATGGCTATTCGGCCCGTCTTCGTGCAGACGACGACGGTCCGGTGCTGATCTGTTATCCAGAATCGTGGCTCGAAAAGGGGGTCTTCCAACCCGACCAACTGGAATCGACGGCGAACGCTGTCGAACGGCCACTGTTCTCTGATCCCCCTGCTGATGGATGGGACGCGATTCAGGCCCACAATACCGAGTTAGCCGCGAAAGTGACGCGGGAGTTCGGTGACACGCACGGCGCGAACGCCGCAGCGTTTGGAACGTACATGGCGAATCACCACAAGGTACGGGTCGAGGCCGCGACGGCAGCAGCGGTCGACCACTTTCTATCAAAGTACTATCCGCGAAACACGTGGCCGCCACCAGCCCAGGCGGCGGTGATCGAGTCCTCTATCGAGAAACTGTTTGCCGTCGCTGGCGAATCCTACCCTGAGCCTGTCGATACTGATAATCGCTGAGTTCGCACTCGCCGACCCGGAAACCTGTTCAGCTATTCGTCCTGGAGCATCGACTCGACGAAATCGGCTCGGTTTCCGTCCGTCAGGAAGTGCTCAAGGGACCAACGAAGATCATCACGCACGGCCTCATGCCCGGCCTCGGTGAGCCCGTATTCGTTTGTTCGCTTGTCGAGAGCACTTTTTTCGACAAAGCCCTCCTCGACAAGATCGTCTAGATTCGGGTACAGACGACCGTGGTTTACATCATCGTCGTAGTACGATTCCAGTTCCCGCTTTATGGCGAGCCCGTACCGGGGCTCTTCGGCCAGGACGGTAAGGATGTTCTTTTGAAAGGCCGTCAGCTCGCGTGCAGCCGTCAGACTAACTCGGCGTCCCTTTGACATGAATGGCCGAAAGCCAGTGACTCATTTAACCCTTCCCAAATGTACTGAGAGCCGATTTCTGGTCATTGGGTTCGAATTGTTCAGCGCTGGAAGACGAAAAATCTATGTCCCGGACCACAACAGGTCTGGGTATGGCGAATCTCTTCGAAGACCTGGAAACGGGACCGAACCCGCCAGAGACCATCTATGCGGTCATCGAGTGTCTCGAGGGCGAACGGAACAAGTACGAGTACGACAAGGACATTCCTGGTGTGGTTCTCGATCGGGTCCTTCACAGCAACGTCCACTATCCAGGTGATTACGGGTTTATCCCCAAGTCCTACTACGATGACGGTGACCCCTTCGACGTGCTCGTACTGGTCGAAGACCAGACTTTCCCAGGGTGTGTCATCGAAGCCCGACCGATCGCTTTGATGCGGATGGACGATGACGGCGAACAGGACGACAAAGTCCTCGCCGTCCCCGTCGAGGATCCGCGCTACGACCACTTTGAGGACATCGATGACGTGCCCCAGCAGACCCTCGATGAAATCTCCGAGTTCTTCGAGACCTACAAGAACCTCGAGGAGGGCAAGGAAGTCGAAACCCTGGGGTGGGAAAACCGGGAGGCAGCCTTCGAGGCTATCGAACACGCCCAAGACCTCTACGAAGCTGAGTTCGAATAACGGCCAAAATCGGGTTTTTGGGTCGGTCAAGACGCCGAAACCCCGGTGTCCTCACACCGGAACACTGGGTGTCACGACGCCGAAACGCAGGGTGATGAGTCGTGGACATATGCGTTCGACCCTCCGATGTATTATGCGTATGGGTAATTACATGGGGGTCGGTCACATAGGTATAATTGTGATGGCCGCACGATCACCGCAAGTCGGGATCCGTCATTTGACCGTGGTCCCGACGAACTTCGAGCCCGGAATCGAGGCCGAATCCGCGGACGATGAGTCGGACTCGGATTCCGAGACAGCGGAGCACTAGGGATTTTTCGGTCGGCCGGTTAGGAGTGACCTTCGGTTCGGTGCACCAGTGGGATTCTTCGTTCGATGCAACCACTGTCTCGGACGCGGATACGAAGTTTCTTGGGTGTCAAAGCGGAAGTCCCAGCCTGATATGGGTCTGTTCGACCGGTTACGCGGGGACGAAGGTCCACGCGTCGCGTTTCTGGGCATCGACGGCGTTCCGTGGTCGCTCATCGAGGACAATCCTGAGCGGTTCCCGAACCTCACCGAGTTGGCGGAGGGAGGCGCTGGCGGGCCGATGCAGAGTATCGTTCCGCCGGAGTCAAGCGCGTGTTGGCCCGCGTTGACAACGGGCACGAATCCGGGGAAAACTGGCGTGTACGGCTTCCAGGACCGGGAAGTCGGTTCGTATGACACCTATGTTCCCATGGGGAACGACGTGCAGTCGACCCGACTTTGGTCCCGCGTCCAAGAGGCGGGTCGTGACACGACGGTCATGAACGTGCCCGTGACTTTCCCGCCGGACAGAGAACCGAATCGGATGGTGTCAGGATTTCTGTCACCATCGGTCGAGAAGGCAGCTGTGCCCGAGTCCTTCGCGTCGGAACTGGAGTCCATGGACTACCGGATCGACGTGAACGCGAAACTGGGCCACGAAGCGGACAAGTCGGCGTTCATCGAGGACGCTCACGAGACCCTCGATGCACGGTACGAGGCCTTCAAGAATTACCTCACAGGAGACGACTGGGACCTGTTTTTCGGCGTCTTTATGACGACCGATCGGGTCAATCACTTCCTTTTCGAACACTACGAGGCGGACGGCGAGTACCAGGCGGAGTTCCTCGAGTTCTACGAGACTGTCGACCAACATTTGGGCTCCCTTCGCGATGAACTCCCGGATGATGCCACGATGCTCGTCGCGAGCGACCATGGCTTCACAACGCTCCACCACGAAGTCCATCTGAATGCGTGGCTTGAGGCGGAAGGCTGGCTCTCGTATTCGTCCCACGACCCCGAAGACCTCGCGGACATCGACGCAGAGACGAGGGCATATTCGTTCATCCCCGGGCGCTTCTACATCAACTTGGAAGGGCGCGATCCATGTGGGTCGGTTCCCGAGGCCGAGTACGAGTCGGTTCGAACGGAACTCAAAGAGGCGCTCGAGACCCTCACTGGGCCGGACGGTCGGGAGGTCGTCGAACGTGTGGTTCCCAAGGAAGACGCCTTCTCGGGCCCGCACGACGACATTGCACCCGATCTGGTGGCCATTCCGAACGACGGCTTCGATCTGAAATCAGGCTTCTCGGGCCACGATTCCGTCTTCGACTCGGGGCCCCGGAACGGCATGCACACCTTCGCTGAAGCCACCCTGTTGATCGATGATTCGGATCTCAGTGTCCCGGCTGACACCGATCTGCTCGACATCACGCCGACGATTCTTGACCTGATGGAGATAGACTACGAGTCGGGCGAATTCGACGGCGAAAGTTTGGCGTAACTCGTTCCCAGTTCGCCCCGTCCTGACCTTTATCCCGGAGCCCCGGCCCACCTTTGAGCGATGCCAGAGCGACGGAGTATTGACGAGCGGGTGGGCGCACTGGAACGACGGCTGTCTGCGGAGCCGGCAGACACGGCCAAGACAACCGGGAGTGAGCCACCGGCCGGGGAATCGGGGACACGTTCCGACCACGCCGACCTCCGCGACAGAATCGAGACCCTCGAATCAACGGTCGCCGAACTCGAAGCGGGTCTCAAGGCTGTGCGAGGGTACGTCGGGACCGTCGAACATGTCAATGAGACCGTCGAACGGCGGGCGGATGCCGCGCTTGCAGCCGTCGAGCGACTCGAATCCGCCCCGAAAACACCACCGCCGATCGCCACAGCCAAACAGCAATCTGCCGAATCAGCGTCCACGGCGACCGCTGAACCTGACGAGGACGCTGAAACGCAACCGGAGTCCAGCCTCATCGACCGCCTTCGATCACTCCGATGAGTCTCCGGCTCCTGCTTGCGGTTGTTCTCGCGGGGGCGCTCGTCGCGGCATCCATGCCGGCGATCCAGGCCGCCCAACGGACACAGGCCGATCGCCAGCTTTCGACGACGGTAGATGACCTTAATACGGCGGCAATGGCCCTTGTTCGACAGAGTGACCCAGTTCCGCCTGGGGTGCCAGCAGCCACTCGTCGGGTGCGCGTTTCGCTTCCTGACAAACCGGCCGATGCAGGAATTACAATCGGACCGCCTGCGGATGGCGACACCTCGGGGCGCAGTCAGATTCGGACGATGGTTCCTGGTGACCCACCTGGGCACACAGTGCTCAACGAAACGATCAGACCACATGGACCCGACGGAGCCGTCAGCTGGAACGATTCACTCACTGTTCGGGAATCTACCGAACTGACCCTTCACTATCGCCGAGTCGACGGCACTGCTGTCATTACGGTTGCCCGAGGGTTCAAGTAGGGGGACCAGCCCACCCGTGTCCATGTTCGGCCGATCCGACTCAGAGAATCCCGAATGTGGGTGCACTCCCACTGTTCGGGGAACCACGCTGGAGGTGGACACCGCGGAGTGCCCATTGGATGGAATCCTGAAGGAGCACAGTGCGTGTCGTCGAACGGTCATCGAAGCCATCGGCTCGGCTCCAATCGAACGCATTACGCTCAGCGCTCGTGGCGTCGACCGGTTGTACGAGGGTGAGGCCGTCGACGTGCTTCGAGCAGCAAGCCACTTCGCCAGCCGGGTCTCCGGCCGTGCTAACCGACTTGCTACCCTTGCACGTGAAGACCCGATTGGCGCGGCTGCGGAAGCAAGTGGCCGGGCTGGACTTGTTGGGGAGGTCGCCAAGACGACCGGGCTCACGCGCTTTAACGATCGTTCCGAAACCACCGCGGCCTTCCTCGAACCCCGACGAATCCCGCGGATAACTGCCAGTTACCTCGACACCGTGCCACCGGAGGATGGACAACTGCGGGTCTCACGAGTCGTCGACTCCGGGGCGACTGTTCGGATTTACGACCGACCGGACCAACGCTCGGTATACCAGCTCGAACCGCTCGAATACACCCTTGACGACGACGCACTCGCCACACTTGCAAGTGCAAAAGATCGACTGGTCTCCACGGAGGCGGGCTCTCCGACAGACTATCGCGCCGCCATTTCGGGGGTTGCGGGCTCGAACTGCCCGGTCGATACGCTCACGGAGGTGTTGAAAAAACACACCGCCGGATACGGCGTCTTCGAGGACCTGTTCAGCGATGACCGCCTTTCAGAAGTCTTCGTCAACGCCCCGGCGACCGAGAACCCACTCTACGTCCGTGTCGACGGGGCGGAACTTCGAACGAACGTCACACTCACTGAGCGCGGGACTGATCGGCTCGCGGCCGGGCTACGGACGGTAAGTGGAGTGGCGTTTTCCCGTGCGGCGCCAACCATCGACGCCACACTGTCGGGAATCGGCCAGGCTGATTCGATTCGCGTGGCTGGTGTCAGGGAACCCGCAAGCGACGGGTACGCCTTCGCGCTCAGAGCTGAGGGAACGGCTCAGTGGCGGTTGCAGCGACTGGTCGACAACGGGACGGTCTCAGCTGAGGCCGCAGCACTTCTTTCGGTCGCAATGGCTCGCGGGGCGGCTATGCTCGTTGCCGGGCCGCGAGGGGCGGGCAAAACCACGATGGCTTCCGCACTGCTCTGGGAACTTCCGACAGAAACCAGACTGCTTGCTATCGAAGACACGCCAGAACTGCCCGTCCGTGCTCTCCAAACAGCCGGGCGGGACGTGCAGCGACTCGAAGCCGCCTCCGGCCCGGACGCTGCTATCGATCCGGCGACGGCGCTCCGGACGGCACTCCGATTCGGGAACGGTGCGCTAGCGGTCGGCGAGGTCAGGGGTGAAGAAGCAGCCGTGCTGTACGAGGCGATGCGGGTTGGGGCGGCCAGTGATACGGTCATCGGGACCATTCACGGTGACGGATACGATGGCGTGAAAGAGCGGGTCGTGGCCGACCTCGGTGTTCCAGAATCCTCGTTCGCGGCGACGGATCTGCTGGTGACCATAGCGCCGGCCCCGTCGGGCAAACGGGTTACGAAGATTGAGGAAGTTCTCGAGGGCGGCAGTGCGACACTCTTCGAGTACGATGACGGGGCGCTCGACGCTTCGCCGCGACTCGAGCGGGGCAATAGCCAGATCGTGACCTCGCTCACTCGGCCAGACGAAACCTACGCCGACACGAGACAACACATCGAAGAACGAGCAAAGACCCTCCAACGGTCTACACTCCATGGCGGCCCATCACCACAGGAGGCACATGCGGATGGGTGAGCAGTCGACCGACCGAGCCTGGGTCCGCCATGTTCGAGCACGGCTTACACTGCAGGTACTCTGTCCTCGTGGTGCTGAGTTGCTCGAAACGTTCGCCCGCAGTCGTGCCGTCGGCCGCGCACCTGACCTTTTGGCCTTCGCGATCCTCCAACTCACACTCACACCGTCCCTGGAACGGGCAGCGGATTTCGCGACGGAGGCCGTCGAGGGGCGTTTGAGCCGTTCGCTTCGTGCGCATCGTGTCGCAGCGGTTTCGGGCGAGCGGGCGTTTGAAGCCTTTGCCGCCGAGTGGGTGAGTGAGGACCGGTCGCTGCAGCGGGCGGTCACACTCATGGCCGTTGCAATGGACGCCCCGCGCGAACGGCGCGAGGAAACGTTGGAAGATGCGCTCGACGCCGTACTCGAGGGCGCTCGCGAACGGGTAGTCGAATTTTCGACGGCCATTCGTGGCCCGGCAATGGGGATCTACGCGTTTGGAGTGATGCTTCCCCTCGCGCTGGTCGGATTGCTCCCGGTGCTTGCTTCCTCGGGTGGTGGCGTGTCCACGGTGGCTCTTGGGGTCATGTACGACTTCCTCATCCCGATCGGATTGGCCGGGAGCGGATTCTGGCTGTGGGCCAGTCGTCCGGCCGTGAGTGATACGGCGTTCGACCTTGGGTTGCTTTCCGACGCGAGACCCGTTTCCTGGGCTATTGGGGCCGGGTTTGGAGCAGCCGGTTTCGCGGGGGTGGGAATCTCGCTCGTTGCACCTGAGTGGACCGCACCGATCACTGCTGTCGGTGTCGGCAGTGGAACGGGGGTGTTCGTCTGGCTCCAGCCTGTTATCGAGACCCAGAGCCGGCTGGACCGTCTCGAAGCCCGACTTCCAGACGCGCTGAGGATAGTCGGCCAGCGCCTCGAAGAAGGGAATCCCGTGGAAACGACGGTCGCCTCGGTTGCGGACCGCTTTGACGGCCCGATCGGAGCGCTCTTTTCCCGAGGCGCAACTCGACAGCAGCAATCGGGCGAACCCATGGCGACGGTGTTTCTCGGCGACGATGGGCTTTTGACGGACGTTCCGAGCCAACGGGTAGAAGCGGGACTCGCCCTCGTGATGACGGCCGGGGACTACGGGAAATCCGGCGGCCAAACTCTCGTGTCGGTCGGGACGTACCTCGACGAACTGCTCGCTGTCGAGCGGGTTGCGCGACGTGAACTTGCCCAAACCACGAGTACGCTTCGGCAGACCGCCGTGGTGTTTGCCCCGGCAATTGCCGGAGTCACGGTGGCGCTTGCAACTGGAATGAAGGCCGTAGACGGCTCCGGGCAGGCCCTGGATGTCGCAGCATTGGGCCAGGTCATCGGCGTCTATGTGCTCCTCTTAGCTGCAATCCTCCCGTCGCTTTCTGTCGTCCTCGCTCGCGGATTTGACCCGGTTCGGATGGGCTATCAGAGCGCCATCGCACTGGCTGTCGGCGGGCTTGTGTATCCGCTCTCCTTTCTCGCCGCCCGGTCGCTGGTGTACCTTTAAGTACCAGAACCGGACCAAGCCCGCCCATGTTCGGAATGCCCGCCGAAACGACCTGGGTTTGGGTCGGGTTGGCGGTTGGATCGGCAGTGATGTTGGGTGTCGTATTGGGCGTCCCAACCGCCGCACCCGATGCAGATCGAGCAGCAACGGCCATCGAAGACGTCGCAGTCAGCGAGCATGGAGGGGAAGCCGTCGTGGATCTCAGGGCGCAGACCGTTCGGCTCGGTCCCGAGCGGATCGGACTCCGCGGCTCGGGCGGTAGGTCACATGCATCGATTCGCTACGGCCCTATCACACCGGTGCCCCCGAACTCCTCGCTGGGGTACGTTCTTGATGGACACTCGCCCAAGTCCGTGTTCGTGAACCCGGGACGGTTCGGCGCAGCGATGCATCAAGCCCGGATACAACCGCCAGAATGGCGGCCTGCCGGTGAGACACTCCGGATCAAACAGGTCCACTATGGGGAGGTGAGCGGTGTTCTCGTCGCCACGTAGGGCCCAAGTCGAACCGCTCCCTGCGCTTCTGGGGCTTGCCGTCTTTGCGATCGGGGTGTCACTTTATGGCGGCACGCTGGCAGACCAAACACTCCCCACGGATACCAGGATTTCGGACGCGACGATGACCCGGACTGTGGGGATCCTGAGCGAGGGCTCCGTGGTCGTGCCCGACCGATTGGATGACCTCGACGGTGCGTTGCCACAGGAAATGGCCGTAACCCTTCGGGCAGATGGGCGAACTTGGCACTGGGGAACACCACCGGACGATGCACAACGGACCCGCCTGCGGCACGTCCTCATCCGAAGCGAGCGAGGCGAAGTTCCAGGAGTCCTCCGGGTGGATGCATGACCGCCGATCGAGCCATCAGCACTCCAATCGACGTGGTGCTGGGATTACTCTTGGTTGGGATCGCCACCGGTGTCGTCGCGACAGCGGTCCCGGCGCCGATCGAGACACCTTCTGATGGTGGGCAAGCTGCTATCTTGGGCAGTTCACTCACCGTCGAATTCGAGAGTGAGGGGAGTAATTGGACGGTGCATGAAACGGTCGGGGGACACCTTGCAGATGCAGCACTCGCGGGAGATGGAGCGAACTCGAGCAGGAAGGTCGCATACCGGCAGGCAACCAGAGCCGCGATCACCGATCACGTCGAAACACATGGCGCACCCGTACAGGTGATCGGAGTTTGTCGGGGCACTCAGGAGGCCGACCCCCTTCTCGCAGGGCGAACGCCGCCTGGCGACCGACCAATTCGGGCAACTGTGTACGAATTGCCACAACCGATTGGGATTAACGAGACTGAGTGCCAACCGGTCGTCGTCCTCAGACGGTGGTCGCCATGACCTTTGCCAGTGACAAGCGAGGCCGGATCCCGTTTGCATTTCTGGGGGCCTTGCTGTTACTTTCGAGTTCGTTTTATGCTGTTTCGTTTGCACCACCGCCGGCGACGGAACCGGTGACGGATGAGGTGGTGTCCGACGTCGAACTGGAAGCACGGCTGGCACTTGATGCGGCGGTGCGAGACGCAGGCCGTGCAGCCGCGGCCGAACCGGTACTCGAACCCAGTGACACGGGGTACGGCACGATCCTTTCGAACGAGAATACCTTTCGTGACGCATTGGAACTACGAATCGCCAGTGGTGCTCGGACGGCACTCGCCGAGACGAACGCCAGCCGCGACAGCGTCGAGGCAACCGTGACACTGCCGCCGATAACGGATCCTCAAACGGCCCGACAGGCGCTGTCGAACGTTTCGGTTCGGTCAGTTTCGGCGGATCGGTATCGGGTTCGGGTCGAGGGCCTGCAGGTAACCGTGACCCGTCACGACCGGCTTATCGACCGCTTTCGGTACAACGCCACGCTAACAATGGCGATGCCAGCCCTCGAACTCCACGACAGAACGAACCGGTACGAAAGCCGACTGAACGCAGGGATCACCAAATCGGGCCTGACCCAGGACCTGACTGCGCGACTCTTCCCAATCGTTTGGATGCGTGGTTATGCGCAGTACGGGGGCGCACCGATCGAGAACGTGCTGGCGAACCGGCACGTGGAGGTGATGGCGAACGACGCCTTGCTTGCCCAGCAGGCGGCAGTTTTCGGAGTTGAAGACCCGGACGGGCGGAACGGAACAACAGTGGCTGCCACGGAAGTCGCTGCTCGGGACGTGTTCCTCGGGGCCGAGGAAACCGTGAAGTCCCAGTTAGGCAAGCCCCAAGGCGAGCCGACAGGAGCAGGCGAGCCTGCTGGTTCGCCGGACGTTCCGATCCCGAGTGTCGTCGATTCTGAACAGTCAGTCGACGCCGATCATGCTGCTGACACTGCCTATTTGGCATTTGTCGATGGGCGAGATGGCCGCAGTCTCGCAGACACGGTCGAGAGGGTGTACCGTGGGGACGTGCGTGTCCAAAGCCGAGCATCGCGTCAACAGACAGAGTATACGTCCTTCGGATCGCGCCCAGATAACGCGACTGAACTGTTTGCGGACACGAGCACGGAGCGATGGCACGATGGTGGGGACTTTTGGCCCGGGCACGGTTCGACGCTGCGGACCTACCGAGGGCGAGTCATTGAGGAACAGGTAACGACTCACTACTGGTCCGGCAACGGAACCCTCGAAACGACTCAGGATTTGAAGCGGACGACTTACCAGGTTACTCTCGATCTGGACTGTCGGTACCAAGCCCCCGGGGTAGCCCCGAACCGGCCCGATGGTCAGTGTCCGTTTGGAGAGGTAGCGACGGACCGCCTGCGGTCCGCTGGGACGGCCCGACTTCTCTCCGGATCGGCGGTGGAGGAGCGGTCCCTGGCGGCCGTGTCTGGGGGCGGTGATTCTGGGTGGCGAACCGTCCATGTCGAGCCCCCGGAGGCGGTAACGGATCGGGCGACCAGCCGAACAGCCGACCTCCGACGGGCCGTTCAGGAGGTCTCGGTCTCGGTTGAAACCCGGTCGGTCGCCAGTTCCACGAATCCTGCGGCGGAACTCGCGAGTGCCATCCAAACAAACCGTCACGATCTGCTGGACACACCGAACCGATACGGGTCAGCCGCTGAGCGCGCTGTCACCGCGGCCCGACACTCGTATTTCGATCGGGTCACCGAACAACTGGAATCTCGAACACCGCTGGTGCAACGGGCTCAGAACGCGTTCGCGGACCAACTGCAGTCCCAAATGGTTCCGACCGACCCTCCTGAACGCTCCCAGCCCTCAGCCGATGCCTATGTTTCGTCGGTGGACGGTGGCCCGGCGTATCTCTCAGTCGAACCGCCAAGCGGACACGACCCCACACTCGCCGCCAGGAACGTGAACCTCTTTACCGTGCCCTACGGTGATGCGGCTGATGGAATCGCCGAGCGGGTCGGTGCTGGTGACAGCCAGTCGGTTTCGATTCGGACGGGAGCACAGACACTCGCAGCATCGGAGCGGACAGATCACGGTGACCGACAGGCGGTTCGGTCGTTGCGACGGGACCTTGACCGATCGGTCGATTATGCGAACGACCGGTTCCGCTCGGTGCTTGCCCCGTCAGTGGGGGTCGGACAGGCCCACCAACTGGTTCAGTCGGCGAATACCGAGTGGTCGGACGTCCACTCGCAGGCGCTGGCTGTGGCCGACGGAAGGCTGGCGGCTGCTGTGGCGGAGCGGCTTCCCCGGAGCCTCCCAGCAACTGAGCGAGACCGGCTTCGGGTTGCGCTTCGTATCGCGAGTGCCGAAGCCCGCTCCGAGACCGACGTTCAGGTGTCCCAATCGCTTGTCGAGGCTGCCCGGACCGAGGTCACCACAGAGACCAGTGGGGTGGTTGAGGAATCGGCGAAAGCAGCGGGCACGGCCGCTGGCAAGCGAGCCTGGAGTGGGGGGACAGGAAAGACCGTCGGAAGCCTCCCAGCCGGATTGCCGCTCCTGCCTGTTCCGGGGTCTTGGTACGCGACAGCTAACGCGTGGACGGTCGAAGTTCAGGGGACATACGACCGGTTTGCTGTCCGTAGCCGCCGGGCAGCGCCAGGCCGTGGAGCAAACGGTACCGTCGAGTACGTTAGAGAGAACACGCATATCAGGACTGACATCGATGCCGACGGAACGCCAGAGGTTCTGGGGACGAACCGGGCACTCTCCCTCGAGGCTCGAACGGGAGTCGTCATTGTGGTCCCGCCAGGCGGAACTGGCGTTGGTGATACAGATGGACAGGCCGTCGAAACCTCTCCAGGGTGGTGAAGCGCGATGACGCGGCCATTGATTGCCAGGTTTCTGGCCGCTCCCGAATCCCAGGTGTCAGACGGAAATCGAACCAACGCTGAGTGGGACGAGGTCACGAGACTGAAACGTCGATTGGGGGCCGTTCTCGCACCGATTGTTCGTTCGGAAGGGGTGGAGCAGGTGGCAACAGCGACCGGACTCGAACCCGAACAGGTCGAAGCCATTGGGGAAGTGCCAGCGAGTGGGACCGACCCGATCGACGAGCTATCACTTCGGACGGTCGCTGCCATTCTCGCCATCGAATCGTCCTACAGGCCTGTTTCCGTTCGAGGACGGATTCGCGATCACCTCATCGTTCAGATGAGTCGGGGTCCGATTGACGTCGATACAGTCGCCTCTCGGTACGGGTTCGGCGATGCGGAAACGTTGCGCTCCAAAATCGAGGCCGAGGCGCCGTTTCCGGTCCGGGAATACGTCCGATTGCGGGTGGCTCTGTCGGACGGACCGAATCGCAAACCTTGATGGGCGAGATGGGTAAATCAGAACTGTGCAGCCTCCGGAATCGGACGTCGTCGAACGTCAACGTCTGCAGGTTTTCTCCTCGCTTTTGGTGCTGGTTTTTCTGGTCAATTTCGGCCGCGTGGTCTTTGCCCCGCTGCTGGATCAGTTCATTCGGGTGTTTGACGCCGGCGAAGCGACTGTCGGGCTGATCGCGACACTCGCAGGGCTCGGAAGCGCGGTGCCGCGGCTCCCCACAGGGTATCTCCTC
>JAGXLJ010000124.1 GCA_018334775.1 Halodesulfurarchaeum sp. | reverse complement strand
CTGAAAGCGGTTCCGAAGGACCCGTGCAAGTCGGGCCCCGTCCGCCTTGGCTGCGGCTTCGGTCGGAGTGTGAGGAGCCGGATCGTCTTCTGGGATCACGACGCCCTCACTTTCAAGTTCGGTCTCGGTGGCCGAAACCGCCGCCTGGAGCGTTTCAAGCGTCTCGGTCCGCTCGTCGAGGGTTTCGCCGTCCCGGCGCTTGGCTTCGATCTCGGCGGCGAGGTCATCGGCGAGTTGGTGTTGGGTGTCTTCGTCTGTGGGGTCAGCCGGTTTTGACTCCGATGACTGGTCGGACGAAACGGGTTGGGTTTTGCGATCAGGTTCAGTAGAAGTGGCTGACTGGGGTATCGCGTGGCCGTGGTCAAGCGGTTCAGATCGTGTTTGCCTGATTTCGACGGCCGGGAGAGGATCGAACCGACCTGGTTCGATATCGTGGCCGGTGTCATCCGGCATGCCCCAGCAATCACCACTCCAGGCGGCGACCTGCCCCCGACCATCGGCATCGGCATCCTGTATCGCCGAAGTAATGGCCTGGAAACACTCGAAAGCCAGCCGGTTGCGTTCGACCGGATTTGTGACGCCGTGTAGTGCCTGTTTCGTCTTCCGAACCGGTGGCAACACGTCGGCTTCGAACCGGTCGCGGTCGGCAGACGTGTGGAAATGGTGAGACTCCTCGGTCGAATCACGCAGCCATTGGAGGGGGCCCGGTTCGATAACCGTCCCGTCCATCAATGCAAGCACCGCAGCCTGGGCCAACGGGTACACAAGTCCGCCATCCGGGTCAGCGATGCCCGGCCCAGCGGTGTACAGCAGGTTCGTTCTGACCTGTCGAAACCAGTCGCCGAAATTCGGCCACTGGTCCCTGATCGTCGCCTCGATTGCAGCATCCTCGACTGCGTTCCAGAGAGCCCCAGCGACAGGTCCATGGCCGTTTTCAATGTCCTGGAGTCGAGCGTGCACATCGGCGAAATCCGTGAATTCGAGATGGATCACCTCGTGGAGGAGTCTGACACGCTGGACCAGCAGTCCCCATTCTCGATCGGAATAGGCTGTCACCGGCTGCCCAACTGGGTCCCCTGAGAGTGTGACAATCGGACCGTCTTGCCCGCGTTCGATCGTGGCAGGGCGATGGGCCGTTTCGACCTGTACCACCAGATCCCACTGGCCGGTCCTGATTCGAGCGTCCCGCTGAAGGCGATCAGCACGCGCCTCGCTGGTTCGCAGGTCCGGGGCAGCGGCTTCGAGATGGGCCGAAACAGCCTCCCTGTCAGTGTCGCTGGTCAGGCGCATCTCAGAGTTCGGCCGTGATGGTATCCCGAATCGTCGCCTTGTCGAGTTTGAGCGTGGCGTGGCCGACTAACACGAGCTGGGCGGCTTCCGCAATGGGCATAAACTCTTGGTTGGGGCCCGCCATTTCGATCACCTTGAGCAGTTCCCGGTGACTGATCGGGGTTTCAAGTTCGTCGCGGCGGTGGGCTTCCCTGAGCTGTTCGGCCACGTTCGTCAACCGTCGTGCGGTTTCGGGACTGACACCGGTCTCTTCGACCAACAAATCGGCCTCCTCCTCGGGTGGGAGATACTCGACCGGCAAGACGACAAACCGGGAGCGAAACGCGTCGTTCATCTCGCTCGTCCCCGCATACGAGAGTGGATTTGCAGTCCCCACGAACCGAAAGGCTGGGTGAATATATCGCCCGAGATGTGTCTCCGGGTCCCAGGCAACCTCCGGCGGGAGATCCGTCAACGTCCGACCAGTCCCCCGGAGTGTGAGCCGCCGTCGGCCGACTTCCTCGCAGATGGCGTGGAGGTGAGAGGTAATGTCCCCCTCGGCCATGTTGATCTCGTCGGCGACGAAAATCCAGCCGAACAGCGCCGCCTTCGCCAGTTCGCCCAAGACATAGACGGTGTCCCCACCGACGAGGTCCTTCTCGCCGATGAGATCGAAAATAGTCGTATCCGCCCCGAAGTTCATTCGCGTGACTGGGCGGTTCGTCCGCCCAGCCAGCGTCAAAACGGCCGTGTTCTTCCCGGTTCCAGCTTCCCCTTCCAGCAACATCGGTTTGTCCAGTTCGCCCAGCGCCCGGGCGATGACTTCCTCGGAATCTCGGCTCCCAGTCATCGAAGAGGGGTGATATTCGGTCCGAACCGCCGGCACTTGCTTGGGGCCGGGCTCACGGACCGGGAGCCCTTCATACGTTGAGCCGGTCTGTGGGCCGACAAGCTGGGCAGCCGGATCGACAGTGACCCTGATCCCGGCGAGATCGTGATACTCGGTCGCTGACGTGCCACGTTCTTGTGTCATTGGCCCCCCTCGACGGCAACCGCAACACTGTCTCTTGGTCCGCCCAGCCAGCTGGTCGGTCGCGTCTTCGGTCCGGCCATCCACATCACGTATACCTGCCCTTGGCGGCCATGATTAGAAAGGCTTCGGCCGCAATCTCATCGGTAACGCCCCACTCACACACCCCGGAGGCCACCGATCAACCACCCTAGAGCCGTTTGTTCCACGTGTCGTTCTGGAATTTCGATTCGGCCAGTGCAGCGGCTCGATCGAGGGTTTCCTGCTCGAAGGTGGCTGACTGGGCCCCATAAGTCGAATCGACCGCGCCCTTCAGTGACTCGATGACTTCAGCCCGCGAGGCATCGACGTGATCAGTGATCCGAGCCACCCGTTTCTCGGCGGACTTCACGGCCTTGTCCGAAACCTTCTCCTTGCCGATCCGAAGTGCCTTGAGCATCGCTTCGATGTCGACACTGTAGCTCATCGTCGTGTGGTGTAACACGGCGTCCCCCGACCTGAGTTGAGCCGATCCGCCGATCTTGCCCTCCGGATGGCTGATGTCGTTGAGGGGTTCGTGAAACGCCTCCAGCCCAACCTCCCGTAGACCCTCTAGAACCCAGTCGTCGAGCGCCTCGTAGCTCTCCTCCACGTCCGCCGGCACGTCCTCCTCGCGGAGGTACATCGAGTACGTGATGATGTCCCCCGGTTCAGCGAACATCGCCCCACCGCCTGTGATCCGGCGGACGACATCGATGCCCGTTTCTTCGACGTAATCCGTAGCCACCTCATCCTCGTAGGCCTGAAAACGCCCGAGTGGAATTGCCGGCCCGCTTCGGTACCAGAACCGGACCGTCGGTTCGATCTCGCCGGCGTCCAGGCGGTCCAGGAGAACCTGATCGAGCGCATGATGCATCGGTTCGGCGTACACACCGTCGTCAATCAACCGAACCGTCATTGGAGGGCCTCCACAGTGACCGTTGCCAGGTCCGCGGCGTCGAATCCGATTAGGTCGGCCTCCACAGCCTGGATATCCGTTTCCAAATCCGTGGCCGAAGCGGCCGCTGGATGCCCTTCGATGGCTGCTTCGAGATCAGCGAGCGCCTCCGGTGGTTCGAGAAAGAAATCACCCGTGATCTCGATGTCCTCGATTGTGTCGTCGTACGTCACTTCGACCCGGACCAGTTTGCCGTCGGGCACTTTGACCGATTCAGTCGCCTGCATACCCCCATCCAGGGCCTTGCATTTCTTGTACCCCCCGGTTGCGGCGGGTGCTGTGTCTGGTCACTGGCAGTCAGGGCCCCGTTCGGCACCGGTGGATTCATCCCGTCGAACCTCTGATGGTCGAATATGCCGGAATCGGAAGTGACGTTGCCGGATGGAGTCACGAGCGATATCGACCGTTTCGTCGAATCAGGAGAGTTTCTAAACTGGGACCAGGCCGTCGAAGAGCTGCTCACACTGGGGTTGTCGGCCTACCAGACCGAAGAAGACACCGGATCCGAGGAATCCGTGTTTACCGGAACCGTCGACGACCAAGTTGATCCCGCGATAGCGGACGACGATCCCGGATCCGACCGAATGTACTGAGCGGCCTTAGGAACAGCCTGCTCACCCGATAGAAACAGTCTCGTCTGCCTCCTCGATCAGGTCGACCAGTTTCTCCATCTCCGCCCTGGGTCGAAGCTCATCAGCCGCCATGTCCCGATGATCGAGACAGCGCGAACAGGCCAATATTTCTCCGTCGTCCATGACGAACTTCCGGATGATTCCATGCGGGTTCACGTCATCGCCTGCGGGTTGGTCCGGTGCCTCGACACCCTCTCCGAGGAGATAGGCTGTTACGTCATGACCTGACGCAAGTGCCGAGGTCCCGAGGTGAAATCCGTTCCAGACCGCGCCCGGATCCTTCGTCTCCACGATCAGTCCAAGATGCATACCGGACCTTCGAGGCCGGGGACCAAGGGGGAACCGGTCGCGGCGAATTGATATACTGTGTCAGTCTGCAGTCAAATCGTCACAATCGGTCTAGTTCCCGATCGATATCGTCGTACTCCGCCGTTGTACTCTCGGACTCCTCGATTTCCAACAGTCGTTCGAGCTTTCGTTCGAACTCCGCGTCGCTGATCTCGCCCGCAGCGTATCGGTTTTTCAGTGTCTCAACCGGGTCAGTCTCATTCGTGTCCTCCGGGATGGTAACATCCTCGTCCTCCCACCACTCGGCGATTTCCTCCCGGTCTCCGAAAACCAACGCCGTCATTGGAACGATGATAATGTACCCGATCAACATGAAGGGGAGCCACCAGTCCTGACCGGTGAACAGCGCCCCGAGCCAGATACCCGTGACAGACACGGAGACGACTTCGGTCAGGTTCTCCCGGATCCGATCGATCGCTTGGCTCATAGACCGGTTTCGGAAGTGGGAGTTGTAAATCTCCCCAAAGCGGTTACTCAGTCGCCGTCTCGATCGCCTGTTCGAGGTCCGCAATGATGTCAGCCGGGTCCTCT
>JAGXLJ010000123.1 GCA_018334775.1 Halodesulfurarchaeum sp. | reverse complement strand
TGACCTCGACAGCGCCTGAAATTCCGTATTGTGATACGGGATGTCGATTCCCTCGGCGTCGAAGCGCTCCTTGACCGCTTTGACAAACTGCGAACGGATCATCCCGTAGCTACTCTCCGACGGGTCGATCCAGATTCATCCCGAGAGGACGACCACTGAGGTGCCAAGTTCCGTGTTGTTCTGTTCGGCACTCCCTCTTCACGACGGTGCGATCCGTCGAACAAAATACCTATAATGAATTGGCATAATATATAAATATGAATACCCGTTCCGATAATGGTGCTTCGGGGGATAACAAAGAGAGCACCAGCCGCTATAGATCCATCATCGAAGCGGTTCGGGACGGCGTTTTCGTCGTCAATCTGGACGGTACCATCACCTACGTCAACGACTCGCTTTGCTCACTGACTGGACGTGAGCGGAACGAACTGGTCGGCGAGACGTTCGACACGCTGGTCGAGTCAGGACTGGTTCAATCGGGCGAGTTTGATCGATTCGTTACGGCCATCGACAATATTGCCGACGGAGAAATCCAGGATGAGATTCTGACATTCGAAATTAGCCACGAAACCGAGCAGGTGGTAGATGTTCGCATCTCGAAACATATCCGCGACGACGGCACTGAAGACATCGTCGGCGTGGTCAGGGATGTGACCGAACGTGAACGGAGGGTCGAGGCTGCGGAACGAAAACAAGCGGTGTTGGCTCAACTCTACGAAATCGGCGCAGATGCGTCTCTCACGTTCGAAGAAAAGACCCAACGGATCCTCGGTATCGGCTGCGAGTTTCTCGACCTACCGTTTGGGTTCTTGACGAGGATCGAAGAGGACGTACAACAGGTAGTCCACGCCGTCGGCGATCACACACTTCTCCAATCTGGTGAATCGGCACCGCTGGAGAAATCGTATTGTCGGAAAACCATCGAGAGTGAGGATCTCGTGGGAATGCAAGACGCGCGAAAGGAGTTGGGTGCAGACGACTCGGCGTACCAGCTATTCGAACTTGGCTGTTATATCGGAACGAAGGTGCTGGTCGGCGAGAAGCTCTATGGGACGTTCTGTTTTGCGGCTCCACACGACCGCGACCGGGAATTCGCCTCCAGCGAACGAGAAGTCATCAAGCTCCTCGGGCAGTGGTCTGGGTACGAACTGGAACGGCAGCGATTCGAAGAACGGCTGCAAGGATTGCACCGAATATCCCAAGAATTGCTGGTAGCCGAAACGACTGAGGAAGTTGCAGAAATCACGCTTGAGAGAGGTAAGGATCTCTTCAGCCTCCCGATCATGGCATGCTGGGAGTACGATGCCGCCAACGACGTGTTGCGTCCATTGGCCGAAACCGACGAAGCCGTGCAAACCGTCGGGGAGGCCCCGACGTTCGAGCGAGGTGGCGCACTCCTTTGGGAGAGTTTCGACAGTGGCGAAATCCGGAACTACGAGGACCTGACCGAACACCCAGGAGCATACAACCCGGAGACGCCATTGCGGTCAGAGGTTCACATTCCCTGCGGGAATCACGGAATCATCACGAGTGCCGCGACCGAGCCACGTGCGTTCGACGAGATCGACATCGAAAGCCTCCGCCTTCTCGAGGCGTTGGTCACGGAGGCCATAACCGCAGTCAAGCGCGAAGAGCAGCTGGCCGAGCGCGGTGAAGCACTCCAGCGACAGAACGACCGCCTGGAAGAGTTTGCCGATGTCGTGGCCCATGACCTTCGGAACCCACTGACGGGAGCGGTCGGCTCCCTCGAAATCGCCCGCGAGACGAACGAGGCAGAGTTCTTCGAACGTGTCGAACAGTCCCTGGACCGGATGGAGGAACTCATCGACGAGTTGCTGCTGATCGCCCGCGGTGATCGCCAGGCAGTCAACATACGCACGATTCAACTTCAATCAATCATTGAGGAGGCGTGGTCATATATCGACACCCCGAACGCGACCCTGTCCGCAGACGACCCGTTCGGTGAGATACAGGCCGATGAGACACGACTGCTGCAACTGTTCGGCAATCTCTTTCGGAATAGCATCGAACATGGCGGCGACGACGTTACCGTGGTGGTCGGCCCACTCGCTGACGACAAGGGGTTCTACGTTGCCGACGACGGGCCAGGGTTCTCGGAGGAAAGCGGGACGGACATCGAAGAACTCGAAGATCTCGGCGGGCTATCGGGGGCGGGCATCGGACTCATGAGCGTTATCGACGTTATCGACGCACACGGGTGGGAACTCACGGTTCCCGACACGGACCACGGAGCCCGCTTCGAAATCCGGACTGCAGAGCAAATCGAATGATCCGCGGACGTAATGCGCCCGCGTTAGATCGGGAGACGAAACACGTAATCGGTGAAATGGTCATTGCTGCCAGTGACGGGACGGACCGAGAGATGGTCTGACTCCGTTTGCCTGACAAAAAATAGGACGCCGTGGTGTTCACGGATAGACAGGAGTGAGGGGTGCATCTCAGCTCACCGGCCAACGATGAGAAAGACCACGTGCTATTTATAGAACCGATTATATAGGTCGGACAAGGGTGCAGTCGATACTGGTTGTCGATGACGATGAAACGATCCGGCAAATCGTCAATCACCGCCTCAATACGGAGGGATACGATGTTCGGATCTGCGAGGATGGCCGTGAAGCTGCAGATCTCCTCGACGGAGAGTATGAACCCGACCTGGCAGTATTGGATGTGATGATGCCACGCCTCGACGGCACTCGACTTGCACGGATGATCAGGAGTGGGGAGTTGGCAGTCCGGACCGATCTTCCGATCGTCATGCTCACGTCGCGCGGGCGGGAGGAACACGTTCTCGAAGGATTCGAGGCTGGTATCGATGATTACCTGACAAAACCGTTCCGGAGTTCCGAACTGCTGGCCCGCATCCAGCGGCACCTCGGTGAGAGCTGATGGGAGCGTCCGTAGTTGGTCTAACAGCATTCGGGTACAACGATCCCACGGTCGTCATTCTGGTTGGTATTGCTCTCGTCGTAGGGCTGCTGCTCACGGTTTCGTTCTATCTGACAATCGGCCTCTCAGTCTATCGGTCGGTGAAGAAATCACGGCGCGAGCAAGTAAAACCAGAGCTACGAAGCGAACTGATCGAACGGTTGTTCCTCGACACACCTCGCTGGAACGAGTGGGTCGAGGGACTCACAGCCGTTGAACGGGAGGTGGTGGAAACGTTGCTTGACGAACATCTCAGAGAACTCGAGGGCATTGAAGCCGAAACACTCCGATCCTTGGGCGACACCCTTGGAATCCCCGAGCGGGCTGCTCGTCGACTACACACTGGGAACGAGTACGCCCGCCTGGGGGCACTCACGTGGCTAACGCTCCTCCATCGGTCGGAGCCGTGTCTCGAATCATCGTTCGAACCGGAAACACCCCGCGAGCGTGCTGCGGTCGTCACGCTTTTGCAACAGACCGACCGCCTTCCCGATGGGGAAACCGGGATCTCGATACTCCTTGACGGCATTGACGCACAGTTTTCCGTATTTGGGCAGGATACACTCTATCGTCTGGCCCGCATGGATCCTGCTCCGCTTTTGCGGACAGCAAGCGAGGAATACGATGACTGGCCGGAACCGTTATTGGGCCAGGTACTTGCAGTCTGTGCACACCTCGAAACCAGCGTTCGTGAGGGGGGGTTAACGTGGCTAACAGCCGTGCTTGAGACCGGAAACGAGGCCACAAGAGTCGAGGCTGCTGGGGCGCTTGCCAGTTTCGGATGGCGGAGTGAAATCCGCGAGCAGCCGTTTGTCGGACGAGCAGTACGCGACCCGTCACCGCTGGTGCGGGCGGCCGTTTACGAAATGCTCGCTTCGTGGGGTGATGAAACAGCGCTCACCACCCTGCGCCGTGCACTCGTTGAGGAAGCAAATCCCCGGGCGCTCACGGTCGGTACGAGAGCGTTGGTCGTACGCCGGGACAGTCTCGAGACTGAGCCGTCGGTGCAACTCGGAGACGCGTGGACTTGGAGTGTTGAACAGGCACAGTATGATCGCCTTGCACGGCGAGCCCAGAGTGCCCAGGAACGGAGTTAATGTGGTCGCTGTCGAATCTTTCTTTGCGACCGTGCTGGTCGCGTTCGGGCTGTTTGTAATCAGCTTCTACGCCATTATCGTCGGCTGGTATCTCGTGTTGCACGTACTCGCGTTGTTCGAACTGCGGGACGACCTCAGGGAGTCAGGCTGGGAGCCGCCGTTCCGGAAATTTGCCAGCCCATTCTATCCGGGGATCGGCATCATCATGCCGGCCTACAATGAGGAAGCGGTGATCGTCGAAAGCGTTCGATCGATGCTCTCGTTGAACTACCCGGAACTGGAAATCGTCGTGGTCAACGATGGGTCGACCGACAAGACACTGGATCGCCTGATCGAGAACTTCGATTTGGAGTCCCTCGACGCGGAGATTCCCTTCGAAGTGCCAGCTGCAGAGATTCACGATGTGTACCGATCGACGACTTACGAAGACCTCCTCGTTGTCGACAAGGAAAACGGTGGCAAAAGTGATGCACTGAACGCCGGCCTGTGGCTAACAGATATGCCACTGTTCTGTGCTGTCGACTCCGATACCATCATCGACCGAGAGGCATTACTGTCGCTGGTTAGGCCATTTCTGAACGAGCCCACGACAGCTATTGCATCCGGTGGGGTGATTCGTGTCGCAAACGAATGTAGGATTGAGGAAGGTGTGGTGAAAGAAGTTACATTACCGAAAACGGGGCTCAAGGGTCTGCAGGTGATGGAATATCTGCGGGCATTTTACTCAGGCCGATTGGGGCTCAACCGTCTCAAAGGC
>JAGXLJ010000122.1 GCA_018334775.1 Halodesulfurarchaeum sp. | reverse complement strand
ACCCTGGGCGAAGCCGCCCGCTTTCCACTTCTCCCAGCCGTACTCGCCCGTGAGCACGAAGGTATCCTCGTCTTCGAGGTCATCGAGCGTGAGATCAAGGGCCGAGAGCTGATTGTTGATGTAGGCCTCCTTGTCTTCCCAGGGGAAGTATTCCTCGTAGCCCATTGCATGCCCGAGACCCTTGATGATGTCAAAGCCCGATTTCGTGTTCCACTGGGGTTCGATCGCGGCTTTGGAGCCGGTGACCCAGGACTTCGTGTTGTACGCCCCATACCCGCCCGAACCAAGCATCGGTTTTTCGAGCTGTGAGGCCTCTGGGAAGACGACGTCGGCTTTCCGAGCAGTTTCGCTCCAGAAGGCATCGATGCCGATGACGAGGTCCATCTCGTCGAGTGCACCGTCCTCGTCTTCAGTTCCGAGCCACTCCTGACTGGCTCCGTCGGTTACGGGATTGCGGTAATAATAGACCATCCCGTTGACATCGCCGTTATCGACCATTTCAGGGATGTTGTTCTGCACGGGCTTGTTGATCATCGATGCATAGCCCGCGTCCGGATCGGTCAAGTAACACTTGTTCTCCGCGGCGTGATCCGGAAGGTCGGCCTCGCAGCCGACTTTGAATGGGTCGGCAAGTCCGGCATCGCCGAACCACCGCTGGCCGCCCGGTCGGTCAATATTGCCTACGAGCCCAGTGAGTGCAACGACATTTTGGGAGCCTTTCTGGTGATCGGCACTCTGTCCAAGCCCCGTCCAGGAAGTGATACCGGCACTCGGCGCGGCGCGACCGAACCCAGTCGCGACTTCCCGGATGGTCTCCGCATCGAGACCCGTCTTCTCGGCGGCCCACTCGGGGGTCTTGTCCTCGACAGCATCCGTGTACGCCTCGAACCCGTGGGTATACTTCTCGACGAACTCGGCGTCGTACAGTTCCTCCTCGATGATAACATTGGCAATAGCCAGGGCCAGTGCCCCATCAGTCCGTGGCTCGATTGGAAGCCACTTGTCCGATTTCTGGGCGGTTTCGGTGTAGACGGGGTCGATCGTGACGATCGTAGCACCGCGAGCTCTCGCCCGAAGCAGCTGTTTCGCTTCCCACTGGCCGGCGAACGTTTCCAGTGGATCCCGGCCCCAGACGAGGAGGTATTCGGTGTTCTCGTAATCGACCCAACGGATATTGCCGCCGCCGAGTCCCATAAGCGTTCCAGTAACCGCCATCGACCCGAAACAGGTCGGTGTCGGATGTGGGACGGAGTTCGGACACCCATAGAGGTTTCCGAAGAGTGTACTGAACGTTCCGGCCGTTCCCCACCCGTGGAATTCTATCAGGCTTTGGGCACCGTGATTCTCCTTGAAATCCGCCAGGCCATCGGCCGCGTACTCGAAGGCCTCATCCCAGCTCACGGCCGTCAGTGACCCGTCTTTCCGAATGTAGGGCTCCTTGATTCGATGTGGTGAATAGGCCTTCTCGACCTGGGAGAGACCTTTCGGGCAAAGCGTTCCCTTCGTGCCCGCTCCCGCACTTCCGCGGGGATGCCCGTCGATTCCATGGACCTCCGTGGCAATGTCAGGTCCCTCGCCTGATTCTTGGAGGGTCACTTCCATGCCACAGAGTTTGTGACACTGCCAACAGTTCCCATAGGCCGTTTTCCCGTCGCTCGATTCCGGGGTGGCGCCGCTCGACTGGACCGCAGCACCGCCAACGCCAACGGCAAGCGCTCCAGCTGCGGACGTTTTGAGTAGCGTCCGGCGAGTAATGCCACCGTCTGTACCGTCTCGTTCGGTCTCTGTCTGTGTCATGTCTTAGTCCTCCGTCCCGCCCACCGGCCGGTCATCGAATCCGAACTCCGCCAAGACCTGGTCGTGAAAACGCTCGTAAAACTCCGCTTCGGTCAGCGCACCGGTGCGTACTTTTTGTGCCGCTTCACCCATCGCTTTGCCGAGTTCCTGATCGAACTCCGCCTCCGGTTCGGCGATGGCAGAAAGCGGAGAGCTATCGGTTGCTCGTGGCTCGTTGTCCGCCATTGTGTCTACACGTCCGGCTAAAAACTCGGAGCACAAAGACCCGCGACCGATTCCAATAATCTTGTAAGCATTTTCAAAAAGTACCCACAACCGTGGAAACGGTTGGGTATGGGTAACACGGCTAAAGAGGCGTCAAACCGGCGAATTATCCATTTGGCTCTTCCAAACCGAGATTTTCTTCCGGAGTAGTTGTGCCCGATTTACACGATATTGATCCCGATCCCAGTTGCAACGTCTTTCATCGCCTCTACCAGGTCCTCGGCTGGCGCTCCATCGCTGTAGATGGTCCGCTGGGGGGCGAGGACGCCGACGGACCCAACAACAGTCTCACCACTCCCACGGATGGGAACACCCAGACAGGCGATCTGTCCATGATCAGTCACCGCAAAGCCCTGTTCGGCGACCGTTTCGAGGCGAGTTTGGAGTTCGTCTCGTTCCACCGGGAGTTCACGAGCATGTTTGGCCAGCGGACAATCAAACTCACACCCCGTATCACAGGAGAGCAGCCCGTATCGAGACACGACTGATTCGACCGTTTCCGAGTCCATAGCCGACAGAATAGCAAGTCCCGGACCGTTGCAGTGCAAGTACCGGCGGGTACCCTGGGAAAGCCGGTTTTTCGAAATCAGATCCGAGTTCGTTCTGGAATACAGACAGTACCCGTAGCCGTGTTCGGGCGTCATAACGGTAAACACACCCTCGAAATTTTCGGCAAGAGCATCGATTCGGGGTTTTCCCTCCTCAAACAACTCTCGCCCCCGGATCGACTTGTTACAGACGTCAAGCACCCGAAGTCCGACCGCGAATTCCCCAGTATCCAGTTTCGTGACGTATCCCTCCTCCCGTAGCGTGCTGACGTAATTCGAAACGGTCCCTTTCGAAACCCCAAGATGGTCCGCGAGGGCTCCAATGGTCGCACCCTCTTGCTCTTTGAGCACCTCAATGAGCTCCATCGTCCGGTTGGCAGATTGAACCGGATTCGTCGGCGCGTCCGGCGGACTTCGCTGGGGAACTCGATACCCCTGGTCCGATTCCCCGGCCTCGGACGACGTTTGTTTTGACATGCCAAAATAATTCCCAACGTATCCGTAAATACGTTCGGAAATTGAGTTCGGAGGATGCCAGCTAACCCGACGACAGCATGGAGGTCAATTGGTAAGAAGCATTTGCGTTTGGCTCTTCGAAACGTGAGGGTTTTGAAAAGAGGAAATTTCGGGGCAAACGCCAGTTCAGTCAGGGCCAACCCGAGACGAATCCGTAACTCACTGTAAATTTGGATTTCCAAAACGGGCTAAAGAGGTTCTCAAACAGCCAAAAATCAGTCATATAGTCCGTCGTAGGGTGAATACAATGACTCGGTTGGCTGATCACTTCACCGTCCAGCCCGCCTCTGCAGCCGTCGATTCGAGTTCCTCGAACTCCCAGTCCTGATCAGTGGTTAACTCCTCCTGTCCTTGGACACCGACGAGGACGAGCCGGTCAGAGTGAAAGGCAGACCCCTCCCGGGCAACGCGGGCCAGCCGGTCTTGTGGCCCGGCCGCGCCGTTGAAAAAATCTATGTCGATTTCCTTTCGACGGAGGAACGTGTTCATCGTCGGAGCGTCGACATCCCCGACGACACCGATCCAATCCGACCAGGCCCGCGCCTCTGAAACCACGTGTGCGGGGTTTTCGAGGTGGGTCAACGCGTCAAGGGTAAACGCCGTCGTCAATTCGTGCGTCTCCTCCTCCTCATCGTCGTGTTCGGGTGCTTCACAGCTCTCACCGCCCGATTCGACCGCTGGCTTCGGGCCTTTCGTCTCGGGAACCCCTGGCATCGGGCTGCCTGAACCGGAGGACTGACTACTGTTTGAAGGGGTCGGGTCGGGCTCGGGATCTGGCTCCGGGTCCGCATCGTCTTCTGGCACCCCCGGCATCGGGGAGCCACCATCTGTGCAGACGGCCTGTCCGGTCCGCTTCCTGTCGTCGCGTGCATTCGAGTTCATGTGTTACAGAAATGTACTGTCGTAAACGCCTATTATCTTGCTGGTCGCGGGACCAGTTAGAACGGCGGTTCCGAGGAGTCAGTCCCACCCACCGGCTCCTGTGACTCGTCGATGCCGCCCTCCCAGTTTTCGGTTTCGAGTTCGAAGAATCGCTCGCGCTGGGCGTCGGACATGACCGTGATTTCGACCGTTGCTGACACCCCAGTTTCCGCAACCACCTCCTGAAGCCGCCCGACGAGGATGTTCTTGACCTGATCGGGAATGTTGCGCATCGGGAGGACCAGCGTGACCGTGGCTTCAGTTCCCTCGTGCTCGACACCATCGATCATGCCAAGATCGGAAAGCGTCGCATCGATCTCCGGATGTGTGACCGTCTCGACAGCCGCTTCGACCCCTTCCGTCGTCGGTTCTTCCGTCATACTGTCGCGTTACCAGCCTAGTGGGGAATACATGCTGGTTCAATCTCGCAGTCGGGTAGTCGTGGGATTCGCGTGTGAATTGCTCCGACAAAATCTGTCCTGGGTGAACTATCCCGAGAGATCGTCCATCCATCCGGTGTCGATCTCTTCGAGTGCAGGGACCTTTGGCGCGTAGGGTTTGATATCGAGAATGGGCGTTCCGTCGATGAGATCCAGATGTGAGACCGACAATCTGGTCCCCGAAATGTCATCGAGGGTGAGTACTGAATGACCGATCGGGTTCGGCCGCGGGGGTCCCGACGTCGCAAAAATCCCAACCGATGTTCCACCCATGGGCCGTACCTGGAGCCGGACTCCTGTCACCTCATGTAAAT
>JAGXLJ010000121.1 GCA_018334775.1 Halodesulfurarchaeum sp. | reverse complement strand
TCGTACAACTGCTCGCCCTTCTCGAAATCCGTCGAGATGAACTTGGTCTCCGTCCCGCGCTGTTCTGCGAGTTCCATCAGGTACTCGATTGCGTCGGTCCGCTCTTCGACGGTGGCCTCCGTCCCGCGGAGCCACCTGAGGGCCGCCTCCTGCTCGCTCGACAGCTGCCCGTCACAGAGGAATCCGACGCGACTCGGCGAATCGGCCACGGGGTCCGTATTCGTCAGTAGGTGAAAACCGTAGCGACTCCGGCGGACGAGGCGGCAGAACCGAGACCCGCCTCCCCGGGCCGTTCGGCCGGTTCGATCCCGCGGGGAACCGTAGCCAACCGTGCGGGCAGACGTGGCTCGTCGGTGGATCGCCGGCCAGCCCGGTCCGCGCGGGTGACCTCGAGGATTCGTTCGCCACGCCGCAGGAGGGGACGAAGCCGTCGGAGAGCCAAGGCCCGGATTTGAACCGGGGATGATCCGCTCTGCAGGCGGACGCGTTCGGCCAGACTCTGCCACCTTGGCGCACCTCACCGTACCGAGGACCGAGACTTAACTTTCTCGCATCACCCCCGCGGCCGGGAGCCGTGGGGCGGCGGACACACACTCGCGGAACCGCAACACCCATCACCGTTCCAGGCGTGCCGGAGCACGAATGGCTGACGCGCGGAAAAAGCGAGAGTACACCGGCGACTACCCCGAGAAGACGCTGTATCTCCCCGGCCCGACCGAGGTCCGTGAGGACGTCATCGAGGCGATGGCACAGCCGATGTTCGGCCACCGGATGGACCGGATGACGGACCTCTACACGACGATCGTCGAGGACACGCGCGCGTTTCTCGACACCGACCAGCGGGTGATCGTCCTCACCGCCTCCGGAACGGAGTTCTGGGAGGCGACCACGCTCAACCTGGTCGAAGACCGCATGCTCGTGCCCACCAGCGGCGCGTTCAGCACGCGGCAGGCGAACGTCGCCGAGCGGTTGGGCAAGACCGTCGACCGGATCGAGTACGAGTGGGGACAGGCGGTCAAGCCCGAAGACGTCCGCGAGGCGCTGGAGTCGAGCGAGGACGGCTACGACGCCGTCGGGATGGTGATGAACGAGACGTCGACGGGGGTACGGAACCCCGTCGAGGAGATCGGCGACCTGCTCGGCGACTACCCGGAGACGTACTTCGTGGTCGACGCGATCTCCTGTCTCGGCGGCGACTACATCGACATCGACGCCCACAACGTCGACTGCATCTTCACCTCGACGCAGAAGGCGTTCGCGATGCCGCCCGGGCTCGCGGTCTGTACCGTGAGCGACGCCGCGTACGAGCGAGAGCTGGAGAAGGACTCTGCGTCGTGGTACGGCGGGTTCCAGCGGTGTCTGGACTACTACGACCGGAAGGGCCAGACCCACTCGACGCCGGCGATCCCGCTCATGCTCGCCTACCGCAAGCAGATGAAGCACATGCTCGAGGAGGGACACGCAGACCGGAGCCGACGCCACCGCGAGATGGCGGAGTACACCCGCGAGTGGGCCCGCGAACACTTCGACCTCTACCCCGAGGCAGGCTACGAGTCACAGTCGGTCACCTGTATCGCGAACACGCGGGGTATCGACGTCGCCGAAACCGTCGAGACGGTCTCGGAGGAGTACGACATGGTCTTTTCCAGCGGCTACGGCGACCTCTCGGAGGAGAGCTTCCGGATCGGTCACATGGGCGAACACACGGTCGAGAGTATCCGGCGTCTGACCGACGCGATAGAGGACGTCGCCGGACTGTAGCCGGCGGCTCCCGTTCGACCCGACCGCGAGCGCAGTCGCTGGCGGACTGACTGTACTCCGTGGCGCCCCCGTGCGTCGGGGGAGCTGTCGCCGACTGACGGGCCGATGGTCGACCGTGCGTCTCGCGTCGACGGCGCGTCAGTGGTCAGCGCCCCGGTCGGCGACGTGTTCGCCCCGGCGATTCGTGGGCGTCTCGTCGGACAGGATGAAGCTCCGACATAGCGAGGCCTCCGGGGCACGGCGGAGTGTCCCGCGCGCGCCGTCGGCTCGCGGCCGATTCAAAAAACGACGGGAGACGACACCTGTCGCTCAGCGTGGTGATGAAGTATGAGTGGGAGGCGGCGATCCGGTGTTCCCAGCGACTCGCGTACGCCAGTACTGGCCGGAACGCTGGCGGGCTTAACTGCCGTGTTCGGGATGGGTACGGGTGTTGCCCCGCCGCTGTGGCCGCCTTAACGCCGACTCGCGGAGTCGAACCGCGATTGTGACCGTCGTCGGTGGTCGATGACCGTGTTGTACGCGCGATTCCAGTTTGCGCCTGGACCCGTTCAACGGGTGCAGTGCGTATGAGTATGGCTCGGTCTGTTAGTGCTCGCGGGCTGAACGCCTCGTTGCCTTGGCGCGTACACCCCGAGTCTATCGAACTCGTCTTCTACGAGTGACCTCGACGGTGTCTCTTTTGTGGGTGGGTTTCGAGCTTAGATGCTTTCAGCTCTTACCCCGTGCGGCGTGGCTGCCCGGCATATGCCCTCTCGGACAACCGGTACACCAGTGGCCGCCGACCGTAGTTCCTCTCGTACTATACGATCGTTCCCAGCAGACACCTCACACCCCCAATAGATAGCAGCCGACCTGTCTCACGACGGTCTAAACCCAGCTCACGACCTCCTTTAATAGGCGAACAACCTCACCCTTGCCCGCTTCTGCACGGGCAGGATGGAGGGAACCGACATCGAGGTAGCAAGCCACCGGGTCGATATGTGCTCTTGCCGGTGACGACTCTGTTATCCCTAGGGTAGCTTTTCTGTCGTTAATGGCCCGCATTGGGCAGGCTCATTAGTTCGCTAGACCACGCTTTCGCGTCAGCGTCCCTCGTTAGGAAGGACACTGTCAGTCCACCTTTTGCTCTTGCACTCTTCCACGGGTTCCCGACCCGCGTGAGGTGGACATAGGGCGCGCTCGATATCTTTTCGAGCGCGTACCGCCCCAGTCAAACTGCCCGGCTATCGGTGTCCTCCTCCCGGAGTGAGAGTCACAGTCACTGACGGGTAGTATTTCACTGATGGCTCGGTGGCCCGCTAGCGCGGGTACCTGTGTAACGCCTCCTACCTATTCTGCACATCAGCGACCATGTCTCAGCGACAGCCTGCAGTAAAGCTCCATAGGGTCTTCGCTTCCCCTTGGGGGTCTCCAGACTCCGCACTGGAACGTACGGTTCACCGGGCCCAACGTTGGGACAGTGGCGCTCTCGTTGATCCATTCATGCAAGCCGCTACTGAAGCGGCAAGGTACTACGCTACCTTAAGAGGGTCATAGTTACCCCCGCCGTTGACGGGTCCTTCGTCCCATTGTACTGGGTGTTCAGATACCCGCACTGGGCAGGATTCAGTGACCGTACGAGTCCTTTCGGATTTGCGGTCACCTGTGTTGTTACTAGACAGTCGGAGCGCCCAGGTCACTGCGACCTGCCCGTTTCCCGGGCAGGCATCCCTTATCGCGAACTTACGGGACTAACTTGCCGAATTCCCTAACGTCGGTTGTTCCCGACAGACCTTGGCTTTCTCTGCCACGAGCACCTGTGTCGGTTCTCGGTACGGACACTACACTCGCCTTTTCACGGGCCCTAGGTTGAACCGGCTTGCGCTATCCCGCCGTTCGTCCGCTTCGTGCCGTTACGGCTTCCACGGATTTGGACGGTTCGACCACGCGAAGGCGTGGCCCGGTCGACCCCAAGGCGTCAGCTTTCACTGTGTAGTGGCGCTGGAATATTAACCAGCTTCCCATTTCGTCCTGCTCGAATTGCGACAGGACTTAGGGCCGGCTAACCCTCGACTGACGAACATTGTCGAGGAACCCTTACTCGTTCGGCCGTCGGGATTCTAACCCGACTATCGCTGCTACTGCGGCCAGGATTTTCGTCGTCGGTCGGTCCACACGAACTCTCGTCCGTGCTTCCACCCGACCGTCGTGCCAACCTACTGGAACACTCGATGAGGAGTGCCGCCAGGTCTCGGTGGTGGGCTTGAGCCCCGATCATTTTCGGCGCCCCGAACCTCGGCCGGTAAGCTGTTACGCTTTTCTTAGAGGGTAGCTGCTTCTAAGCTCACCTCCCGGCTGTCTGGGGCTCGGGACCACCTTCGATCGCACTTAGCCCACACTTGGGGACCTTAACCCAGCTCTGGGTTGTCTCCCTCACGGTGCACAGGCTTACCCCGCACAGCGGACTCCCTGCGTCCACGGCGTCCGTAGGTTCGGAGTTCGACAGGAGGACCGACTCCTCTCGGAGTCGGTACCCCCAATCGGTCGCTCTACCCCACGAACTACCTCGGCAGAGGTCATGCTTCGACATGTGTCGGTTGGAACCAGCTGTTTCCGGGTTCGATGGGCCTTTCACCCCTACACGTAGATCACGGGAGGGTATTGTAGGACACCAACCCTAGCAGGCTTCCACGTAGCTTTCGCCACGCTTCACCTTGTCCACGCGTAGATCACCCGGTTTCGGGTCGTGTCCGTTCGACTCCCCGCGCTTGAACACGGTGGCCCTGGAACGTGGGCTGAGCCCACGTACTGCGGCCGTATCGGTTTCCCTGTGCCTTCGCGGATACTCCGCTTAGACTCGCCGAACAGACACACTCCCTGGCTCGTTTTTCAAAACGTACGACGGAACACCGGCTTCCCGCGGTTCCTACTGCGGGGTCGCCCCCGGCTCGTTTCCTGCGGGACCTTTCGTGCCCCGTCGCTCCATCGCCAACTGATTTCAGGCCCTATTGCACCGCCCTTCTCGGGGTGCTTTTCAGCGTTCGCTCACGCTACTTGTTCG
>JAGXLJ010000120.1 GCA_018334775.1 Halodesulfurarchaeum sp. | reverse complement strand
CCCCACACCGAAAACGCGACGAAGAGGGACACCACCGAAAGTGCCGCGAACGTCGCTGGCCGAGTGAGTGGACGAGTCACGCGTTCTCGGGATTTTCGGTGGGGCTTACTTAAGTACCTCGAACCGCCCCTATTTCGATCCAGACCCGTTTAGTGGCCGGACACCCAATCCCGGTTGTGGCCCTGTACGACCGGTACCTCGGATTGCGGGTTCGGCTGACCCCAGGGGAACCACCGTCCCATGTTGCGCTTGTTATCACTGAACGGGACCTCCTCGAACGCGGGGCGTACGGCAACCTCGAGCGCTTTGTCGACCTGGCATTCGACGTCGGCGCACAACGAGTGACTGTCTATGTGAGCGTGCTCGACGAGGCGGTGCTGGAAACCGTTCAACGGTCGGTGGAATCCTTGGAATTCCCCCGGGACGTCGCCATTCGGGACCCCCGAACTCCCGAACCCGGTGTTGCCCCGATTCAGATCAATCTCGGATTGGGCGGGAAAGAGGAGTTCGCCTCGGCCGTTCGATCGATCGCCGAGGCCGTCGAGCAAGGCGACCTGGACCCCTCTGAGATCACCGAAACGGACATCGAAACGCGGTTGGTCTTCGCGGATGAGCCCGATCTGGTAATCAAGACTGGAGAGGAGCGCCTTTCGGACTTCATGATCTGGCAGTCGGTGTACTCCGAACTCTACTTCACCGACGTCAACTGGCGGGACTTTCGAGACCGGGAGTTCCTTCGGGCAGTGCTCGAGTACAAACAGCGGACCCGCCGGTTCGGCCAGTGAGTTTCACCGGTTCAGCCAGTCAGATCCACCGGTTTGGCCAGTGAGATTCGTCGGACGGGCAGTGAGCTGCTAGAACAGGTCGTCCAGTTCGTCGGTTTCGAAGGCTGTTTTCCGTTCTGGGCCGGTGTCCACGTCCTCGGCTGCCTCAATGGCCCGGTCCATGAAGCTTTCCAGGCGTGGGGACCCGGCTATCCCCGACAGGAGTACAATGACGGCGATCCGCTCGCCCGGAACCGGGAAATCGCCCCCTCTGACTTCCATACTTCCGGTCTCCGATTCGACCCACTTTCGTGCTTTCTCGACTCCTTTCCGCGAAAGTCGCTCCGGATCGCCAGCGACGATCACGAGTGCGGCTTCGGCGGTCGTCGTTTCAGGGATACTCATGTCGGTCAACAGCGCTCGCCTGGCGGTACTTGTGATGACGTTGACATTCTCGCCCGGGTCCGGGGAGGCATCCGCAGCGGCGTAGCCGATAGCGGCCATCTGGCCGGGTCGAAGGGTGTTGAGTACCTCGCTCGAATCCACGACCGATTCGCCGACTCCTTCGACAGCCTCGCCGGCCGCGAGCAGGAGAATGAGTCGCTGGGCGATCCGCTCGTTGATGGCCGCAAACGACTCCGCTACCGACTCCCCGGTCTGTCTCCAGGCGTCGTTTTCGAGGAGAATGACCGAATCGGTCTCCCTGGCGACGGTCTGGAGCGATTGGCCGGCGTTTTTCTGGTAGATCGCGCCTTCGTCCCGGCCCGGGAGGATTCCGAGCCCGTAGACCGGTTTGTCGTAGAGTCGCCGCAGTTCCTTTGCGAGTACCGGCATGCCACCGCTTCCTGTTCCGCCACCGAGTCCGGCGATGAGCAGGATGGCCTCCGTTTCCGGATGGACGATCCCGTCAAGTCCAGTCAGGACCTCGCCGACGTCGGCTTGCATGATGGAGGCGCCAAGTTCGTTGTCCGCGCCGACGCCGTGGCCGCTGACTCGGTCCTCCCCGATGAGCATCGTTTCGACGTCGAGGCCCTGGAGGTCGGACCGCGCCGTGTTCACAGCCAGGACGCCACGGACGGCGTCGTATCCGGCCTCGTGGTCGGCGTCCCGGATCGCTTCTGCGACCCGGCCGCCGGCTTGCCCGAGACCGATCAGGGCGGCTTTCATACCAGGTTTAACGGGGCTCTGAGACAAGAACGTTGGGTACCATCAGTTCCGTTCTGAAACGTCTCTTTCGATCGTGGAGGACAGTCACCCCGTCGGCTCAGGGACTGGCACTCCAGCCTGTCACGGTGGTGGGTGCAGTCGCCTCGAGAGAATCACGAATGTCGCTCTCGCGCACATCAAGGGGTGACAGCACTGCTGCCGCGGCCCGGATCGCCCGGTCCCGGTAGAACGCGGTGTCGTAGTCCTCGATCGGTTCGTGTTCTAATCGGACACGATCCCGCGAGGATTTCGTGTCGTCGACCACGACGTACGCAACGTCCTGGCCGGGATGGGTTTCGATCCCCTGCGCCTGTGACCGTTTGAGTGCGGCCACGTTTCGAGTGGACTGGGTGTAGGCCGCCAGGGATTTCGAGACGCGATTCCTGATCAGAAGTCGAGTGGGATCGACGGCGCCACGGTTCAGTTCCTCGAGCCACTCGCGAAGCGTTCGCAGGACTGGTTCCGGCGCCCGGTGTTCGTCAAGCGTCTCGAGGAGCGCTCGCTGGAGGGCAGCGACCCAGTTGCTCGTCGAGCGCTGTCGGAGTTCGATCCCCCGGACTTTGAAGGGGCCTTCGCCCGGCTCGGGATCACGCAACCGGCCGAAATACTTGGTCAATGCGCCTTTCTCGGCGTCTTTCATCGGGACGAAGGCGACCCAGTCGTAGGCGGCTTCGTACTCCAAGTCGATGTCGGTCTCCCGGGAAACCTCGGCGGCGATCTCCCGGAGCGGTGTCTGTGTCGTGTCCGCTCGGGGGCTCACCCAGATGGAGTCGACGATCCCGTGCAGGACGCGATAGCCGCCCGCTTCGAGGTGGTCTTTGGCCGTAAGCAGCAATTGCCGGGCGTAGGCGTTGATGGCCTCGTGGGCCTCGATCCGGCCGAACTTCGCGTTCGAAAAGCCCTGGTAGCCAAAACAGGAGACGAGGATCCACTTGATCGCCTCCGACCGGCCCTGCAGTTCCGCGCGGCGCTCGGGGTCCTCGGCCGCTGCCAATTTCGACTTGATGGCCTCCCGGTCCTCGATCAGCGGTTCGAGGACGTCGGGGAGATAGCCCCGCTCGAGACAGATATCGTATCCTAGTCCCGGAACCGTCTTCGACTCCGGACAGTCACCCCGGATCGTCTCCGGGGAGATGTTGCGGGTGACGATGATGTTGGGGTACATCGAGGCAAAATCGAGTTCGTGGACATCCTCGTGCAGGCCGACCTCGGGTGAGAAGGTGGTTCCGCCCCGGTCGGCTGCGTGCAGTTGGCCCATCGTTTTGAACTGCTCGTGGCGCCACGAGCGCCAGGGAACCAACACGTTGCGGCGGCGGGCTTCCCGGATCTGGATCGCGGTGAGGACGTTCCCGATGGAGGCCCACCCGAGTTCCTGCAGCGGTTTCCGGGATCGCTCGACCAGGTCCAGGACCCCCTCGAGGTTCGTCTGGCTGTAGAAGAACGTGTTCGACCGGTCGATGATGGCCCGACCGGGAGCCGCATACCGGGCCGGCGAGTGGCCCACTTGCCCGTAACTCTCGTAGGTAGATTGGCCGGCGAGTTGCTGATAGCCCGGTTCCCGCCCGACCGAAACCGGGTCCCGGTCGTTGGCGGCGGCCAGTTCGAACAGCTGTGGGATCACCGCAGCACTCGACACCACCAGTACGTCCGGGTCGAGGGCGTGGATCCGGTCCAACACGGTATCGAGGACTGCGAGCCGGTCGCCGCTGACGGTCTGTCCACCGATGGTGACGGTCTCGAATCCCGCCGGACCGCTCAACTCGGTCGCGGGCACGTCGATCGGGAGGGTTTCGAGGTCTCGGTCCGGGACCGGTGAGCAGCCCGTTTCGAGACAGTAGCGGAACTGCCGCGAGAAGTCGACGTTGTAGAGTCGCAGGGTCCCGGGTCGGTCCATGTTTGCGATTTGTGGGGCAAGCGCGTCGACTGCGTCGATGTGACTCACCTCGACCCTGAGGACGTTTGTCTCTTCGTGGCGCCATCCCGGTCGCTTCGACGTGACGGCGACATCGGCCACGTTCGGATGGGCGGCGATATCGTCGCGCACGTCGGCGATGGTCTCCCAGTCCTCGCTTCCGACGTAGATGGTCGGGTGGTAGTCGGCGTCGATGGTGGCCGTCGCGCCGTCCGGCGTGGTCGTCCACCGGCGAACGCCCCCGTCTTCCAGAAAGTCAAACGTGTACATCTATTCGGTCGGGTCGGCTTCGGCCGGCCCGGTCGTGGTGGTATCCGTCTCCTCAGATTCGGCCGTTTCGGTCACCGCAGCGTTGGTCTCCGCGGTTTCATCCACTCGTGTTTCGAGTGCGTCGATCCGTTCTGCGAGGGTCTCGATCGTCCGTTCTTGCTCCAGACAGACCGAGAGGAGGACGGCGTCCATGGGATCTGGCGGGTTCTGAAACCCACTCGCGTCCGCGTGGCCGCGAGCATGTTCCCAGAGCCGGTCGAACGGCTCGCGGTCCCGTCGTCGGAGGGTATGGCGGTAGCCGCTCCAGCGTTCTTCGAGGGACCTGAGCCGGTCGCGATATGTCGGGTTGGTGCGCCCCATCAGTGGCTCACCCGGGTTGTCGGCTGGTTGGTCGTCCCCTCCTCGTGCAGCGCCTGTCGGGCACCGAGTATCCGGGCCCAGTAGGTCAGGGTGGTTTGCATGGTCGGGCCGTTTTCGGCATACACCAGCGTTTCGAAGTCCGAGCCTCGGAAGCGGGGGCCGAAGGTCGTTTGCTCGACTTCGATGACTCCGTCCGCGAGGTGCGCAACCGGGTCACTGAAGTCGTCTGCGGTGGTCCGAGTCGTGAGGACCGGCAGCCCGCTGTCACGCGCGTATCGGGCCAACCGGG
>JAGXLJ010000119.1 GCA_018334775.1 Halodesulfurarchaeum sp. | reverse complement strand
GGAGAAGGGTTCATGCTCTATCTGGGGGTCGAGGGCGAGGTTCCCGAACTGGCCCACCACACCCTGGTGATTCCAGGGGACTGGAGCGACCACTTCGACACGATCTTCGATGAACCGGCCTGGCCCGATGACCCGGCGTATTACGTTTCGGTCCCGTCCGAAACCGACGACACCGTGGCCCCTGACGGACACAGTACGATCGTCCTGCTCGTTCCGATTGCCCCCGGACTCGATGACGGCGAGGAAACTCGCCAAACGTACCGGGACAAAATTCTCGGTGACCTGGCAGCCGAGACCGGGACCGAAATCCGCGATCGGATAGTCTACGAAAAATCGGTCTCAGTCTCGGACTATCGGGAGCTCTACAATAGCATGCGGGGAACAGCTCTCGGGTTAGCCCATACGCTCAGACAGACCGCCGTCTTTCGGCCTGGGCATCGCTCCTCGGCCCTCGACGGGTTGTACTTCACGGGCTCGTACACGACGCCTGGAATCGGTGTCCCGATGACCCTGATCAGCGGTGAACACACGGCAAATTACCTGCTCGAGGACGAAACTGGCTGAGTGAATGCTCAGGTATCTGGTGGTCCTGTCACGGCCCCGGTTTTGGCTCTACTTAGCGGGGCCGATATTGGTCGGAGCCGCGTATGGGGCCCAAAGCCTGGAGGCGGCGCTTTCGCCAACCGTTGGACTGCTCTTCGTGTACTTCCTGGTCCCGGCCAATGTCTATCTCTACGGAATCAATGACGTGTTCGATACGGATACTGACCAGCATAATCCCAAGAAAGGGAGCCAGGAGGCCAGATACCGCGGCCAACGACTAGTCCCAGGTGTTGTCCTGGCGACCGGGATCTTTCTCATACCGGTTGCTGCCGTTCTTCCTCCCAAGACGTGGGGGTATCTCTTGCTCTGGGCGGTGTTGGCGACCACGTATAGCGCGCCACCACTCCGATTCAAAGCTCGGCCCTACCTCGACTCACTTTCGAACGGGCTCTACGTCCTCCCAGGGTTCGCCGCCTATACCGCTCTCGCTGGCACACATCCCCCAGTTGCAGCGATCCTGGGAGCGTGGGCCTGGGCGATGGCTATGCATACGTTCTCAGCCATTCCGGATATCGAACCCGACCGGGCAGCCGAGTTGGAAACAACCGCGACCCATCTCGGCGAGCACGGTGCGTTCTGGTATTGTGGCCTCCTCTGGACCGGTGCCGCGTTCGCCTTCGGAACCCTCGATTGGCGACTTGGAGTGGCGCTTGGAACCTATCCGGTTTTGCTCTGGCTGGTCGTCCGCTCGGACGTGCCAGTCGGCAGGGCCTACTGGTGGTATCCGGCCGTCAATGCGGTTGTCGGCGGGGTTTTGACCATCGGGGGCCTCTGGAGGCTCGTCTATGGATAGAGGGACAGTCGAATCGCGGCTCGACACCCTCGTCACCGAGAACCGGTTTACGATCGCAGTGGTGTTCCCAACCATCGGTGCGCTGCTGTTGGTCGGCAGTGCCGAGGGATGGGTGCCGGCCCCACTCTCTTTCGAGCCGACGCTCATCCTTATCGGCACGGCTGTCATGCGATTGCCCCTCATTGCGGGCGTGCTCCCGCTCCTCGACCGACGGGGCACACTCGGTGTGCTTGGATTGACGGGGTACGCGTACGGGATCGAGCTAATCGGGGTCCAGACCGGCCTCCCGTATGGCGAGTTCTGGTACCTCATCGATCTGGGCCCGATGCTGTTCGGAAACGTGCCGGTGGGGCTGCCGGTCTTTTTCCTTCCCCTCGTGTTGAACAGCTATCTGTTGGTCATCCTGCTGCTTGGACCCAGAGCCGAATCGACGAGTCTCAGACTGGCTGGAACCCTGGCATTGGTCCTGGTGATGGATTTGGTCCTCGATCCAGGAGCGGTTGGTCTGGGATTCTGGGCCTACGTCGATGGTGGGGGCTATTACGGCGTCCCATCGATCAATTTCCTCGGCTGGGTGCTCTCCGGCGGGATTTCGGTATGGGTCTTCGACAAAATACTGGCCAGAGACCTCCTCATCGAACGGCTCGAGTCCTGTCCGTTCATGCTCGATGATATGGTGAGTTTCGTCATTCTCTGGGGCGGCATTAATCTCCACTTCGGCCAGTGGATACCGGTAGCCCTCGCAGCGCTCATGGGAATTGGCTTGTTGCGCACGGAGCGTTTCGATTTCGCGGTCCGCCCACAGTTACTGAATTGGGGACGTCGCTGGCGATAACGAGTCGATTTCCACGTGATCCGCTGGTTCGATCGTCGCCACTCGATCGAAAACTGCGACCGGATCACCCGAAAGCGCCCAATAAAACCGGGTTTTGGCCAGCAAGGACAGTTTGCGCCACGTCGAAAGCGAGGGGCGCTCCGAGAGCACGTCATAGTCTTGAGCGACGATCGCCCGGTGGTAATCGGCGTAGAGAACGGCCGAAACTAGGACGGCGAACTGCGTGTCTTCCGGGAGATGTCTGATACCGGCGACACCCTTCCGGTAGCGCTCTTCGGTGCGGGCGAGTTCGACCTGCATCGCCCGACGGAAACCTGTGTCCGCCGCTCCGTTTTCGAGTTGTGACACTGTGACGCCAAACGCCTCACGGGTTTCTCCGGGCAGATAGACCCGACCGTAATCGCGGATGTCCTCCCGAACGTCCCGGAGGAAGTTCGTCAGTTGGAACGCTTCGGCCAATGCCGTCGCGTGCGGTTTGGCCCGTCCCGGGTCCGGGGCCTTCATAACGTCAAGCATCATGTGCGCGACCGCAACAGCTGACCCCCGCATATACGAGTCGAGTTCTGCCCGACTCTCGTATGGCTCGGGGTCGATGTCCGAAATCATCGCATCGATGAACCGATCGACCTCCGCGTCTTCAATATCGTGTTTCCTGATCAATTCACGAGTGGCCAAAAGCACCGGTTCATCCGTGTCGGCCCGGCCGAGAACCGCGGCCCGGATCTGTTCGAGTCGTTCGCGTTGGGCCGAGTTTGCCATCGTCTCGGTCGTGTCGACCACGTCGTCAGCGACCCGGAAAAAGGCATACAGAACGTAGGTTGCATGTCGAATTCGCCGCGGAAACATGCGTGTCGCGAGGTAAAACGTTCGACCGGTTCGGCGATGAATCCGCTCACTTTTGGCGAGTTGGCTCCGGGTTGGCATCCGTATTCCTGATAATGACTTTGGGGCTCGGCCGCCTTACGTTAGTGGTAAAGGTAAAACACGCTCCTTGTTACTCAATACATTGGGTTACTGTCCCAACCCCCTTGCTCTGGCCTTCGCGGAACACGAACTGTTGGCCTGGTTCGATGAGATACGGGTTGAACTTGAACTCGATTTCGGTTTCACCGGAGTCGCCGGGGAGCAGTTGGCCATCAAGGGGTTCAAAGCGAGCTGCTTCACTGACCGTTTCCAGGTGGACGACGGGTTCGTACCCTGTGTGGATCCGTGTCGGATGGTTGAGTACCATGACTTCCGCCTTGAAGCGCCGTGTCGGTGTCGGGTCGGCGGATTTGGGGACCAGTGCCATGCCGCGCTCCAAATCGGTTTCCTCGATCCCCTTGAGTGCGATCCCGACGATTCGGCCGGCTTCGGCCCGATCGACGCGGTGGTAGTGCATCTCGATCGAGCGAACCTCGGCCTCCTCGAACGTCCCTTCCTGAACCGGGCCCACGAGCAGCGAGTCACCGGCGGCGACCGTCCCTGACTCGATCGTTCCGGACGCTACCGGACCGACACCAGTGATCCGATAGGTTCGATCGATGTACATCCGAAACTCGCCACCCGCGGCCGCCGTTTTTGGTAGCTGTTCGAACAACGTATCCAACGTCGAGAGACCGTCCATAGTGATGGCACTGGTTCTGACGATTGGAACCACCCCGTCACCGATCTCATCGAGGGCCGCATCTGTTCCGTGACGGGCGATCGAAAGCGGGCTCCGACCGGCCTGGCGAAGCAAACGTTCCACGTCCCGCTGGACGGCATCGGTTTCCGCCGCCGAAACGAGGTCGGTCTTCGTGATCGCCACGATCGTCGGCAGATCCGTCGCCAGCAGCACGCCAAGATGCTCACGGGTCGTTTCGGTTGGGCCGTCGTCGGCGGCAACGGTCAATAGCCCGTAATCGAGTTTCTGGCCGAGCAAGCCCCGGATCGTCGTCGAGAGCCAGGGTTCGTGACCGACCGTATCCACGAAGGACACGACCCTGTCAGCCGATTCGACGACCGTGGCGCGATCTGATTTGCGATCCGGTTTGTCCACGCGAACAGGGCCCGCGTCGTCAAACCCGTAAACGCCATATGAAAGGTCCGCGCTCAACCCCCGTTCGATCTCGTGGGGCTTTACATCGAGATACGAGCGCATGCCGCCCTCGCCGTCATCGGGTCGCCCAGTCACAAGGCTCCCGACCAGTGTACTCTTCCCGTGATCGACGTGCCCGGCCGTTCCCACGATGAGATGATCAGTCGCGATTTCGAGCGTTCCACCATCCTTGACTGTCGCCACCCCCACGATCCCATCTTTGGTCCCCCAGGTTTCGACTGCATCGAGATGGGCGCCCGCCTCATCGGCGATCAGGTTCAACACGTCCATCGACTCGGAAAACGCATCAGGTTTGATTCCAGCGACGTGGCCCTCATCGGTGACGCCCACGACATAGGTGGCCTCGCCGTCCCCAGACAGCACCCGATGGCGTAGCTGGGCGGCTAAACTCTCGAAACGCGCCTCTGAGAGATGGACCTCACGAGAGAGGCGCTCTTTGAATTCGACGCGGCCGTCCGTTTCCTCGCCCGTAGAGAGCGCCTGCCGTAGCAGGGCCCTATCACC
>JAGXLJ010000118.1 GCA_018334775.1 Halodesulfurarchaeum sp. | reverse complement strand
GGGGCGCCGAACGGATGTTGACACGACTCCGGGACGAACTCGAGACGCCGACTCACTACGACCAACACGTGCTCTATCGCCAGTGGGGTGAACCGGCGATCGGGATGGACGAGTTCCTCGGGAAACTCCGCGAAGCGGGTCATGCTGCCTCGCGAACGCATTATGGGGGCACGACGTTCAAAACCGACGCGTCCCGGGCAGAAATCGGGGCGGCGATGGGCTTTGACTGAGGAACGAGATCTCCCATTTGGTGACCGGCAGAGTTCACTATGTGGGTGGCCGGTCAGCGGACTATCGGAGCGGCTGACCAGCATTGGGGAGGAACGCCTATATCTTCCGGCGGGTCGAAAAATGGTCTGTGTTCAGCGACTTCGACGCTCGCAAACTGGCCCTCGCGGTTATCGCCACGATTCGGGAGAGCCAGGTCACCTTTCTTGCGGCGGCACTCGCGTTTTATGCATTCGTCTCGATCATCCCGCTTGCGCTGTTAGGCCTCGCTCTCGGCCAATTCGTGGGTATGGATCGAATCGCGCCGATCGTGTCTGGTGGCGAACAGTTCTTGACGCCCGAAGCGCTCGACATCGTTGCTCGCTCACTTGCTGATAGGAGGGGTCAGGGAGGGGCGACCGTCGTCGGGACTCTAGTTCTTTTGTGGTCCGGAAGTCGGGTGTTTCAGGGGCTTGATATCGCATTCGCTCAGGTTTACGGAAAAAGTGAGAGTGATTCGATTCCGTCGAAGCTCCTTGATCTGCTCATCGTTCTTGGAGCTATACCCGCTGCGCTGGTGGCTGGCGGAGTGTTCGGCGTCGTGCTCCCGCTTTTCGAGTGGCTCCCTGGGAGCGGCCTGTTAAGCCGACTCGCCCTGCTGCTCGTATTGGGTGTCGTGTTCTTCCCGTTGTACTACCGATTCCCGGACGTGGATGTGACAGTCCGGGAAGCCTTGCCAGGAACGGCTGTCGCGGCGGTGGGCTGGGCCCTTCTGGCGACTGGCTTTTCGGTATATGCTGCCTCGCTTGGCACATTCCACCTGTATGGTATTTTGGGGGCGGGGCTCCTGCTCGTCACCTGGCTCTATCTCGGGGGGATTATTATCATGGTGGGCGCAGTAGTCAATACCGTGTTGGCTGGCGCCCCCTCGGACGATCGGAGAGACGGCCCGAAGAGTGACCAGCGAGATCGCTCAGCGGCTGATTCAGCCCCTGACATCGGCGAACTCGAGCGTGAAGTCGACCGCCTCCGCGACGAATTGGACGAGAAGACTGTCAGCCGCTCCAATCTCGAGTCCGAGCTGAAGGCGTATGTCCGCACACGCCAGCGGGCGGGCAAAGCTACGGGGTGGGGTCCGTATTTGGTGTTGCTCTACGGGACGATCATGACGCTTGGCGCGTTTTATTGGCTGTCCGGTGGGTGGGCCATCTTGGCCATGATCGTCGTGTGGCTCTCCACGCTTGGCCTGTACGTCCAGCTCGTGATCTTCGGGCTAGGACTCCAGGCGACGTCGGTCCCCGGACGCCTCCTCGATGTGGTTCGGAATTGGCGCTCATGAGGGACCTCGGAGTAACACAGGCGCTTGCGCCACAGGTACCGGAGCCGGTCATTCCGCTGTTGATCGTGCTGACGGCCCTTGGCGGGCCGAAACTCGTCGCCATCGCGTCGACAGGGGGCTCGATTCTGGCAGTCAGAACCGGCTGGATCGACGCGTCTCGGGCACACGGGTTTCTGGTTGCGGTTGCCCTCACGCTCTCGATCTCGATTCTTCTCAAGACGGGACTAGCGATGCCCAGGCCTCCAGCGTCACTGATGGCGATTCCGGAGGACGGTCACGGGTTCCCAAGCGGGCACGCAACCGCCTCGGCCGGGGTGGTGACGGCCCTCCTCGGCATTTCGAACCGGCAGACGTATTGGCTCTCTGTGGGTGCCGGGGGGTTTGTGGCGCTCATCGCAGCAACTCGCGTCTTGCTCGGGGTGCATTACTTGATCGACGTCATCGCCGGGATCGGGGTGGGCGTCCTCGTCGCTCGTATTGGGGTCCACTTTCATCGGTCGCGACCTCGCTTGGCGCTCGGGACGACAACTGCACTCGTGGCTATAGCGCTCCTCGTCTGGGGCCGTTGCTAAAATCGACGTTCAGTTGGTGAGTTGGTCGACAAAGTCAACCCACTGTTTGGTTTTGTTCACGTACGCCTCAGTACTCCGGGCTCCAAAGTCGGGCTCCGAGAGGTTCCCCAGTGCGGTCAACGCCCGCTCGAGACCGAGAATCGTTCGAACGAGTTCGCTGGCCTCCGATTCGGAGATCTCGGCCGACTCCAGCCGCTTGCGTCGCCGCTCGCGCTCTTGTTTGAGCGTGTTTCGCACGGTTCGAACCGATTCCCGTTTTTCGGGCGGGACCGCTCCCTGGGTCTTGGTTTCCACGACGAACTCACGCAGAGCAAATGACTTGCCATCGATTTCGATCGTCTCCGGGATCCGAAGGCCGATTGTGGCCGACCGGCGTTTGACTCGTTCGAGAAATTCCTTGCGCCGCGACTCGGTGATCGGGGCCCCGTCAGAGCCGTCCATATGATAGCTACCGGTTCGACCGATGCAGGTGTTTCGGCTGTGTGATACTCGAGCTTAGAACTTCTCGAGGTATCGGTCGAGTTCCCAATCGGTGACTTCGAGGTTGTATTCGGCGGCTTCCTGGCGCTTGGCCTCGATGAATTTCTCCGTCACGTGGGATCCGAGAGCGTCCTGAATGACGTCGTCCTCTTCGAGGGCGTCCACCGCGTCCGAGAGGCTCTCGGGCAGGGTATCGATGCCGTACTCCTCCCGGGTCTCCTCGTCGAACTTGTAGATGTTCTCGGTGACCGGACCGGGGGCTTCGAGTTCCTTCTCGATCCCGTCGAGTCCGGCATGGAGCATGACCGCGATCGCAAGATAGGGGTTCGAAGAGGGATCGGGTGAACGGAGTTCGATCCGCGAGGCCGCCGGATGACGGGCAGCGGGGATCCGGACCAGCGCAGTGCGGTTGACACCACTCCAGGCGATGTACACCGGAGCCTCGTAGCCCGGCACCAGGCGCTTGTAGGAGTTGATAGTCGGGTTGGCGATCGCTGTAATCGCCGGTGCGTGTTCGAGGACCCCTGCCAGGAAGTGCCTGGCCAGCGTCGAGAGCCCGAATTCGTCGTCCCCGTCGTGGAAGACGTTCTCCCCGTCGTCGGTGAACAGCGAGAGGTGGGTGTGCATGCCGCTGCCGTTAACCCGCGCGATGGGCTTGGGCATGAACGTCGCGTGGAGGTCGTGGAGTTCGGCCGTGGCCCGGACGACTGACCGGAACGTCGCGATGTTATCCGCGGTCGTCAGCGCGTCGTCGTACTTGAAGTCGATCTCGTGCTGCCCCGCAGCGACCTCGTGGTGGCTGGCCTCGGTCTCGAAGCCCATCTCCTCGAGGTTGAAGATGATCTCCCGACGGAGGTCAGACGCCAGGTCTTTTGGCCCCAGGTCGAAGTAGCCGCCCGCGTCGTGTGTCGTGGTCGTCGCCCGTCCGTTGCCGTTCTTTTCGAAGACGAAGAACTCGGGTTCGGGGCCCACGTTCAGTGTATACCCCATATCCTCCGCGCGAGCGATCGCGCGTCTGAGTACCGTCCGAGGGTCACCCTCGAACGCTTCGCCTGTTTTGGTGTCTATCACGTCACAGATGAGCCGAGCGGCCTCCCCGCTCTTTTTGTCCCGCCAGGGGATCACAGCGAAGGTCTCGGGGTCCGGCTCCAAACGCATGTCTGATTCCTGGATGCGAACGAAGCCCTCGATAGACGAGCCGTCAAAGTAGATCCCTTCGGTCAGGGCCTTTTCGGCCTGACTCGCGGGGATCGAGACGTGTTTGACCGTCCCGAGAATGTCCGTAAACTGCAAGCGCAGAAATTCGATGTTTTCGTTCTCGATCCGATCTAGTACCGCCTGTTCCGCATCGGTCAATCCGCCGTCCGGGGTGGATGCTCCAGATGTCATTTTGTTCGACAATCTATTCCAATACGGGATGTTTTAAAGGCCTAACGGTTGCATCAATTGAACCATTTCCGCAAATAATTGAACAACCGTAAACTTCACGTCCCCGGCCCTCCGTCCATGCTATATGACCTACGAGAACCTGGATGCCGAACTCATCAACGAGCTGCTTGCGGACGGTCGGGCGAGCCTCCGGAGTGTGGGTGAGTCACTCGGCGTTTCGGTGACGACAGTCTCCAATCACCTGCGGGATCTCGAAGCCGCAGGAACGATCAAAGGCTTCGTGCCCGTCATTGATTATGACACGCTTGGCTACGATGTCACGGCGATCCTCCAGCTCAAAGTCGAGGGGGAGGCGTTACCTGAGATCACCGACCGACTGGGGGGCATGGACCGGATGATGACTGTCTACGAGGTGACGGGGGAGTTCGACATCATCGCGGTCGGCAAGTTCGAGGACACTGATTCGATGGATGACATCATTAAGGAACTGTTGGCCGAGCGTGAGATCAAGGAGAGCAATACGAGCGTGGTGCTTTCCGCTCCGGTCGAGTGTGATCAGTTCCCGTTGCCGGTCGAAGAAAGCGAATAGGACCCCAAGAGGTTGACGGGCCTTTCAGGGGCTACTGGCCCGTACAGGGCGTACTGTTTTTTGTGGCCGGGCTTATTCGCGGGCCGAGGCCGGGTCGTTTGTCCGGAGAGACTCCCTACCGCTCGTCTCCCGGCTCACGGGCAAACCGCACCCGTTCGCTCGTTCGGAGACGCGTAGCGTCTCTTACTCGCGGGCCGAGGCCCGCTCGGCAGTTCAGAAGGACGCTTCGCGCCCTTCATGCCTCACAGGCAAACCGCGCCCGTTCGGCTGTTCGGAGC
>JAGXLJ010000117.1 GCA_018334775.1 Halodesulfurarchaeum sp. | reverse complement strand
CTTTCGATGCCCATGTCATCTTCGACCCAGAGTGCCACGGGATACGTCCCGACATCCTCGAAGCTGACCGTTTGCCCGGCCTGGTGGGTAACGGTGGATTGTCCCGCAATCGTGAACCGATAGTTTCGGACTTCGCCATCGGGGTCCGAGGACCCGGCCGCCGATACCGTCACTGGCTGGGCCTCATTCACAGTTTGGGGATCGACGGTCACTGTAGCCGTCGGCCGAAAATATGCCTCGGTCACTCGCTCGGCCCGAACCTCGACAAAGTCGACCCATCCCTGCGTAGTGAGTACTGCGTTCCCCGCACCTTCAGGATTAATCGACCGATGGTACGGACCTGATTCGGCCCCCCAGTAGTTCGTCACTGCGGACACAGTACCGTCGATATCCGTCTGCAGACCGACTCGATTCCCATAGATATCGTTCGTCGCCAGTTCGACGTCGGTTGCGCCGGCAGTCACCAAGACCCCGATGCCCGTATCTGCATCCGACCGGTCGTCTGTTTCGCCGATGGTCACTGTATTGTAGACCACGGCGTTTTTCGTCAGTTGGCCAGTCTGTGGCCCCGCAAGCGCGATCCCGTACGCGTTCGCCGCGACGACATTGTCGGTGACAGTATAATTCGAGTCGGTAGGCTCGCCGTTCGAGATGGCCAGGCCCTCCCCGGCGTTATCGAGAAGTTCGTTCCCGGTGACGCTGACCCGTTCCATCACCTGCCGAGCCGTTAGTTCGACCCCTGCGGCTCCGTTCTCTCGGATCACGTTCCGTTCGATCCGGCTGTTTCTGACGTGCCGAGCGATCATTGAGAGGCCATTTCGCCCGTTGTCGGTCAGGCGATTGTCCGCGATGACCGCGTTCCGGAAGCCCCCAACCGATAGTGAGACGCCATCACGCCCGTTGTCAGCGACAGTATTGTTCCGGACCCCGATTTCCGAGTCCGAGAACAGCGAAGTCCGAAGGCCAAACCCGGTTCGGGATTGGTTTCGAATCTCGTTGTCGGTAACGGACAGGTCAAACGAGAAGTAGCCGCCGCTTCGGGGATCATGCGTGATGGACAGCCCTGTCTGCCCCCCTTCGATTCGATTATTGTGGAATTCGAGGGCGTGGACGTTCCCCTCTAGTGCGATGTCGAGGGCTGTCCCCGTGACTTCGATCTCGTTTTTCACCACCGACAGGGAACTTGCATCCGCCGTTTCGACGACAAGGGCCTGATCGGAAGTAACAACTCTGTTGGAGCGGATACTCGTCGCTCGCACCCGGTCTGCAGCGATCCGAACTGCCGGGCCGTCGATCCCTTCGAAGTGGTTCCCTCGGACCGTCAGCCCGGTCGTCCGGCGGGTATCCAGGTAAATCCCGGCCTCGGCGACAGCCTCGAAAGTCGTGTCCCTGATATCCCAATCCGATGCCGTCTCGACTGGGAGAATGTCAGTTCTGGCGGCGGCGATTCCCGTTCCATCGAGGTCCTGAAACCGACTCTCTCGGACGTCAATCGTGGTGTCACCGGCGGCGGTTTTCACGTCGATGCCGGATTTTGCGAGCTGGTTGAGCGACACGTTCAAGAACTGCACCATCGAGTCCGAATTCGAGACAGTGACCCCCGTAGTCGCATACGAAAGCTCGGTATGCGTGAGCGAAACGGTGGCCGTGTCCGTTCCCGTCGTCCGAATCGAGCCCCACGCTCCCGGCGTGGATAGCGCTCTCGAAGCGGTGATGGTGATGGGTGACTCACTTGTCCCGTTTGCCCGAAGTGAACCGGCGACGTCGAGTGTGACCCCCTCTGCGAATTCGACGGTCGTTCCCGGCTCGATCGTGAGCGTGGCGTCCGGTGCAACCGAAACGTTCGAAACGACGCGGTAGGGGCTCTCCGCGGCACTCCACGTTGTGTCCGCTGAAATATTCGAATCGACGAACGTTACGGTAGATTGCCCCGCAGCGGGCCCAGGAGCGGCCACGAGTGCGATCGCCCCAACGACGACCAGCAGTGCAAGCATTCGTGGCGCGGTCACCGGCATGCCTAATCCTCGGAGCGGGACCATTTATAAGTTTCAGCACCGGGTAGGTCGATGCTATTCCCGGTTCAAGATCGATCGAGGCGCTCGCCCTGATACGAACCGTCATAGACATCCTCGTGATCGGCCGCCGCAAGAACGAGCTGTGCGACCCGAGCTCCGCGTTCCAGGGTGAGATCGTTGTGAACTTGCAACAACCCTTCGCCCCGGCCAGAATATCCGGCGTCCCAGACAGCCGTGTTCAACATCGCGCCGTTCCGCATCAGTGAAGAGCGTGGCAGCACGAAGCCGACGTGGTCTTCCGGGATCGAAATCGGGTCCGCATACTGCAGGATGTATCCGCCCGGTTCGAGCCGATAGCCGGCCCGCTCGGCAGCGTCACCAGAACCATCCGGAAGCTCGACCGCTGTGAGCGGTTCCCGGTCTGCGATTTCGGTGCCATACCGGGTGATCGATCCAGCCGACACCGGTTCGAGGACGGTTTCGAGTCGTAAATCGACACCGTTTGGCTGTACCTGTTCCGCGTCGAGGTCACCGAGATGGTCGGCGACGAACGCGCCGCTTCTGAACATGCTCGTATTCGCGTCGGGCCCGGGTATCATCCTTTCCGTTCGAGTAGGTGGATTGACGGTGAGGTTTCGAGACCGGCACCGTGACCCTCTTTTCAACGGCCTCCCTCGGTTGAAATGTGACGGTCGAGGAACCCCAACCCCGAGGCCGGTTACGGCCCGTCGAGCGAGCAGATCTGCTCGCGGTCGTCCGCATCGAAGAGCAGACCTTCGAGCGGCCCTGGACGCTCTCGACCTTCGAGAAGTTTCTAGACGCCCAGGGATTTATTGTCCTTGAGGATCCGGAAGGAGAAGCTCTAGGTGAGGCAATCGCCGGGTACGTCGTCGCCGAACTCGTGACGGTGCGGGGCAGCCAGTTCGGCCATGTGAAAGACCTAGCCGTCAAGCCAGCACGACAGGGCGCAGGTCGGGGGCGACAATTACTCGAAGGCGCGCTTCGGTTGCTTGCGAGCCACGGCGCGAAACGCGTTCGCCTCGAAGTCCGACCAAGCAACACCCGGGCACTCTCACTCTATAAAAATGCAGGCTTCGAAATCCTCGCGCGACAGGAGCAGTATTATCCTGACGGAGAAGACGCCCTATTACTGGCGCGATCGTTGGAGGGGTTCTCGAAGTCCTGAGTGTTCTAGGCTCCCGTTGTCCGAGCCACAAACGTGTAGGCGGTCCGTCGCAAAGTCCTGACCATGGAAACACAGGGGCACTTCGCACCACGGACCGAGACTGCTGCCAGCGCGCAGTTCGATGACCTGGCACTGGTCGCCAAAACAGTCACGAAGGAGATCGCTGAGGCGGGGACCGACACCAGTGGGGGCTATCAGGCGCTCGTCGAGGAGTCAGTGATCGAAACAGCCCAGCAAACGCTCTTCGCATCGTTGCTCGAAGTCCACGTCGGATCGGTTGACGAATACGAAGCATGGCTCACCGACCACGACTCTCTCGAAGCAAGCCTGGCAGGCACAGAGACCGTTCCATGGCGGGCCTGGCATCCAGTCTGGCCGAGAGACCAGGTCACCGCAGTCTCTTACCAGAACAGCCCTGAGGCAGCAATCGCAACCGTGCGCCGACAGGCCTTCGGCCAACACTACCGGGCAATACTGGAGCTTGCATGACGGGCGAGAAGTGGCCGGTCAAGAAGTCCGAAACCGAGTACGTGACCGGGTGGTACGACGGCGGCTACGACCTCGTCGAGCAACCCGATGGCACCACCAAACGCTACTATTGGGCGGAACTCCCACCTGCCGTTATCGTCGTGGCTATCGAGGGCGACTCGGTGTTGTTCGTGGAGCAGTACCGGCCGACGATCCGCAAACAGTGTCTCGAACTGGTCGCCGGAATCGTCGATGACGGGGAAGACTATTGCACTGCGGCCAGTCGAGAACTCGAAGAGGAAACAGGTCGTGTTCCAGAAAAGACAGAGCGACTCGAGACCTTCGACGTCGCCACTGGTGTCCTGCGACACGAGCGGGGGATCGTTCTCGCAAGCGACCTTGGCGAGGGAGTTCAAGACCTCGATTCAAACGAGTTCCTCTCCGTGAAGCGGGTCCCCAAAACCGACGCAATCGATCTCGCGAGAGGGGCCCCGGCGAATGACGCCACTCTCGAAGGCCTGCTCTTGGCCGAACACGACGGATATCTGTAGGAAAATCGCCCGCGTTCAGGGCCAGAGTCCGCGCGCTTCGTGAGCAGCCTCTAACCGCTTGAGTGCAACCGCGTATGCTGCAATCCGCCAGGTCACCCCGTGGGTTTCGTGGGCCTCCCGGACCGCCTCCCACGCCTCGAGCATATCAGATTCGAGTTCCCGCGTCACGCGGTCCAGCGACCAGGACCGCCGGTTGATGTCCTGCAGCCACTCGTAGTAACTTACCGTCACCCCACCCGCGTTGGCCAGGATATCCGGAATGACCGGAATTCCCCGAGCCTCGAGTAATTCATCCGCTGGGGCGGAGGTCGGCCCGTTCGCACCTTCGACGATGAGGTCAGCCTGCACGTATTCGACAGTCTCCGCGGTGAGCACGTTGCTGATGGCTGCGGGTATCAACACGTCCACGTCGAGGCCCAGGAGGTCGTCGTTCGTGATGACGGTCTCTGCATCACGTGTGACCGCTTCAGGAACCTCGTCGTGTGATGGAATCTCGTGTGGGTCCAGTCCCGTGTCGTCGTAGGCCGCCCCGTTCACGTCGCTCACGGCCACGACAGTTGCGCCCCAGTCATCCAAAAGCCGGGCTGCGTTCGCGCCGACGCTTCCATAACCCTGAACCGCGATTGTCGCCGATTCGAGGGGGGTCTCGTAGTAGTC
>JAGXLJ010000116.1 GCA_018334775.1 Halodesulfurarchaeum sp. | reverse complement strand
TGAGGGAAACCCCTCGAAACTCGCCTCTGCGCTGTTGAAGATCGACAACCGGATCGACCGGGTCCCAGACGAAGACCTCCGGGACCAGGCCGAGATGAACGCGTTCTTCATCATCCCCATCAAGGCTGGCTTCGTGGGACGACTCTTCAGCACACACCCGACGACCGAAAAGCGGGTCGAACGGCTCCGCGCCCTCGAAAAAGAACTCGAAACAGCCTGAAATGGGCATTCTTGACAGTCTGCGGAAGGTCTTTGGGAGTCAGGCCGAGGCAGATGCCACCCGGGCTGCCGATCCCGACGACCTGTTCCAGTTGACCGCCGCCTCGGTGACGATGACCGTCGATCTGGACTACGAACCCGGAGACACTGCCGGCCTCGTCTTCTCGGCGATGGACTCGACGGACTTCGAAGGAGCGCTTCGTGATGTCGAAGCCGTGCTGGACGGGCCGGGTTGGTCGAGCGTCCAGGAGGACGACCACGGGTACACCTGGGCGGTTGCGACCCGCTCGTCCTTCGAGGAACTCGTCGCCGACCTCTACGTCGCCGCTGATACCCTCTCCGAGCGAGGGTACGGGAACCGCCTCCTCGCGGCCGTATTTCACTTCGAACCCGAGGATGGTGGCGAGGACGTTTACTGGATCTACTCGTTCCGTCGGGGTTCGTTCTATCCGTTCGCGCCACACGGCACGTCTCAGCGGGACGACGCCCGCGAGGTCAAACTCCAGTCAGTGATGGACGACGAACTCGACGTGGAGGAGGACTCAGCGTACTGGTATCCGCTCTGGCCCGACCGGCCCAACGCGCATCCTTGGGAGTGATCGGTATAGCGGGTGAACCTTCTGGCAGGTCGGTATTCCCGGGTAAACCTTCTGGCACGATGAAAACTAACCCATAGCACGCCGGTGCTTTCACTTTCACTTTGGTGTTTACGAGGGTTTATCCCCGAACCCGGACAATCCTCAGGTATGGCAACTGACGCGGATCTCGAAGATCTCCCGGGAGTAGGGCCAGCGACAGCTGACAAACTGAGCGATGCGGGGTTTGACTCCTTCGAGGGGCTGGCAGTCGCCTCTCCGGGGGAACTCTCCAACACGGCCGACGTCGGCGAATCGAGTGCGGGGGACATCATCAACGCGGCCCGCGAAAAAGCGGACGTGGGCGGATTCGAGAGCGGTCGTGCCGTCCTCGAACGTCGCGAACAGATCGGCAAGCTCACCTGGAACATCGACGAGGTCGACGAACTACTCGGCGGGGGCTCGGAAACCCAGTCCATCACGGAAGTCTACGGCGAGTTCGGGTCGGGCAAGTCCCAAATCACCCACCAACTCTGCGTCAACGTCCAACTGCCCGAGGAATTCGGCGGCCTCGAAGGCAGTGCGATCTTCGTGGACAGCGAGGACACCTTCCGCCCCGAGCGGATCGACGACATGGTCCGGGGGCTCGACGACGAGGCCATCGAGGCGACGATGGACGAACGCGACATCGAAGGCGGGCCGGACAACGAGGCGGCGATGGAGACACTGATCGAGGACATCCTCGACAAGATCCACGTCGCGAAGGCCTTCAACTCGAACCACCAGATCCTCCTGGCCGAGAAGGCAAAGGAGGTCGCCGCCGAGAACGAGGACAGCGAGTGGCCCGTCCGCCTGCTGAACGTGGACTCCCTGACCGCCCACTTCCGGGCGGAATATGTGGGTCGGGGGCAACTCGCGGATCGGCAGCAGAAACTCAACCAGCACCTCCATGACCTGTTGCGTATCGGCGACCTCTACAATACTGCAGTCGTTGTGACCAACCAGGTCCAGTCGAATCCCGACGCCTTCTTCGGCGACCCCACCAAGCCGATCGGGGGCAACATTCTTGGCCACACCTCGACATTCCGGATCTACCTGCGCAATTCGAAAGGCAGCAAACGCATCGTTCGGCTCGTGGACGCCCCGAATCTTGCTGACGGTGAAGCAGTGATGCGCGTCGAAGACGGCGGACTGATGCCGGAGTAGCCGGTGAAGACAGCGGACTCGGAGCGGGCCGACTCGAATCCGTTTGGGCATATTAAAGAGTTCTCGTGCCCCCCGGCGGATTCTTACAATGTTGGAAACAAAATGCATTACTACTCTCGGCCCCGTAGGGAGACTGTGGTGGACGCAAAATGACCGGATATGCAGTCGTCCTCGCCTCCGAGGAGTTCGAACGAGTGCAGGCAGTAAGCATGATCGCAAGTGTCGCTGCCTCCTCGGACGTTCCGGTGGAGGTCTTCGTGACGATGAACGGACTCAACCCGTTCGAGACTGAGACCGTCGAAAACATGGACTTCGAAGGCGGCCGCGTTGCTGACGCGATGATGTCAGCCGACACGTCGAGTCCGCTTTTCACCGAACAGCTCGAGAAAGCAAAAGCCATCGGCCCGCTCCAGGTCTACGCCTGCGAGATGGCGATGGACGTGCTCGGAAACGACCTCGAGGATTACGTCGACGTCTTCGACGACACCCTCGGTGTTTCCGGGTTCCTGAACCGTGCCAAAGACAAACAGATCATCTTCGTTTAACAACAATGAGTGAAACAGACATCCAAGCGGACGAAACGGTAGACGCAATCGGCTCGGCCTGTCCGGGCCCCCTCATGGACCTGATCGGCAAAATCAAAGACGTCGACGACGGGACTGTCGTCGAACTCCTCACGGGCGACGAGGGGTCGAAAAACGACGTCCCCGAGTGGGTCGAGGAAGCGGACCACGAACTCCTTGACATTATCGATGACGGGGAGTATTACTCGATCTACGTGAAGAAAACCTGATATGACGGAGCGAATCGTCATCGTCGGTGGCGGGAGCGGCGGCACGATTACCGCAAACCGTCTGAGCGAGGAGCTCGAGTCGGAAATCGAAGCCGGCAAAATAGAGATCACGGTCGTCAGTGCGAACCCGAACCACCTCTACAAGCCACTGTATCTGTACATCCCGCTCGGCGAAGCAGAACTCGAGGACACGCGGCGGCCCCTGGTCGATCTGGTCGACCACCGGGTCACCCTCGTGTACAAGCGTGTCACGGAGATCGACACGGACGGGAAGTCCCTCGCAATGGACGACGGCAGCGAACTGGACTACGACTATCTGGTCGTCGGGACGGGCGCGATCCCGCAGCCGGAAGAGACACCAGGCCTCGGCGAAGACGAGCCTGGTCATCACTTCTACGGCCCCGACGCCTCCGAAAATCTCCGCGAAACGCTGGCGAACTTCGATGAGGGGCACCTCGTGCTCTCAGTCATCGGCACGCCACACGTGTGTCCGGCGGCTCCGGTGGAGTTCCCCATGATTGTGGAGGAGTGGTTCCGCGAACGAGGCGTTCGCGAGGACATCGAAATCACGTACACCTATCCCATCCAACGGCTCCACGGTGTTCGCCCCACAGCCGAGTGGATGGTACCGCGGTTCGAGGAGCGTGACATCGAGACCAAGACGTTCTTCAACGTCGAAAATGTCGAGGACGGTACCATCGAGACCTTGGAAGGCAAGGAACTCGACTTCGACCTCATGATCGGTATCCCTGAGTTCACCGCCTCCCCGATCATCGAGGAAGCGGGACTCGGCGAAGAGTGGATGGAAGTCGACCGGAACACCCTCGAGTCAGAGCACGCCGAAGACGTCTGGGGTATCGGCGACGTGACCAACCTCCCGACAAGCAAGGCGGGCAGTGTAGCGCACTACGCCTCGGGAACGCTCGTCTCCCGTATCGCCAGCGAGGTCCGGGACCAAGTCCCGACAGCGACCTTCCACGGCAAGACGATCTGTTTCATCGAGGCTGGGACCGAAGAGGGCACCTTCATCGAGTTCGCCTACGACCGAGAACCTGTCGTGCGCGACGAGAACCGGTTCCTTCACTGGTCGAAGCTGGGATACAACGAGGCCTACTGGCTCACCGCCAGAGGGGTGATGTGAATGAGCGATGAATTAGACGAACTCGAAGCCGAATCCGAGTCGATTCAGGAGGCGGCCGACGCGATGGTCGAACTCCAGCAGGACGGCACACTTGAAGACCTGACAGAAGCGGCAACGGCGGTCTCGCTTCTGGCCGACGCGCTGGACGACGAGATGGTCGTCGAGGTCGCCGGGCTGGCGAACGAACTCGGCCTGGTCGCCGGAAGCGCAACCCAGCCGAACACGATCCGGACCCTCGCGACCATGATGGACGCGATGGACGAAGCGGATACCTTCGAGAATCCCGAAAAGGTCGGGATGATGGGAACCGTTGGCAAGCTCCGGGACGAGGACGTCCAGCGTGGACTCGGTTTCCTGATGGAGTTTTTGGGGGCACTGGGGCGTCAGATCGAGCGTCGCTCCGAGGGCTACGAACAGGCCGAGAACTGAGGGTTTCTTGCGGTATTCGAACTCGGTCCGTCAGAACAGGTAGACTTGGTCGTCTTCAAATGCCACCGGCCCTGTAGTTTTCGAGTGACCTCGACCTGGTCGTTTCGACGACTTCGTCTTGTTAGTCCTCGAGTGACGTCGTCTCGTCGTCGCGATCGCCGAGATAGATCTCGGTGCCGTCCTGAACCACCTTCTCCGCGAGGACGGCACATTTGATCCGCATCGGGCTGATATCCCCGCCGAGCAGTTCGACCGCATCGTCCCGGTCCAACTCCTGGACCTCCGCTAACGTCATGCCCGGCAGTTGTTGCCCAAGCAGACTCGCAGCGGCCTGGCTGATCGCACACCCCTCACCGTGGAAGGCGACCGACTCGATAGTGTCTCCGTCCTCGGCCAACTCGACGTCGAACTCGATCTCGTCCCCACAGGATGGGTTGTGACCCAGGTGGCTGAACGTCGGTGAGTCGAGTTCGCCGTAGTTCCGGGGGTTCTTGTAATGATCAAGGATCTGCTGGCGGTACATG
>JAGXLJ010000115.1 GCA_018334775.1 Halodesulfurarchaeum sp. | reverse complement strand
TTCCCCGTACCGTTCAACCGCAATACTGTCGACCTGACCGAGATCTTCGGATTCGATATCATCGACGGTCGCCAGTCGGTTGGCGCCCGTCGTTCGAAGCACTGCGTCCGCATCGTCACCACTGAGCGAATCGAAAGCCAGTATCCCGTCATTTGCAAGGAATCCGGCAGTCATATCGGCGATGTCGCCAGTGACGAAGACGACGTCGACGCCTGCATCAGCAAGCGAATCGGCGTATTGCCGCAGTTCGCGCTGTTCGTTGGCGATGGCTGAATCGAGTTGATCGGCGGATTGAACGTCATACTCGATGTCGGCTTCGGTTTCCCGAGTGTCGAGATCGGTGTCGATGACTGCGACTGTTGCGTCATCGACCGATCGCGGCATGTCATCGCGCAGGGGCTCTTCGTCGATGATAACTCCGTCGACGACCTCAGTTGCACTCGAGGATTCCCCAGGTTGTGCCACGATCTGGATGTTTTCGTCGTGAATGGTTCCGTTGGATTCGACCTGCCCAACAGCGTACACGATACTTTCGGCGAGGGTTTCGGCCGTAATGCCACCCGTCCCTTTCCCCGTCATCGCGGAGCGGGCAATATCGGTAAGCACATCGTCATCGATGTCCACGTCGAGAATCTGCTCGTCGAGAGCCTCGAGAGCGATGTCACGTGCTTGGGAGAACCCTTCGACGATAGTCGTCGGATGGATTTCGTCCTCGATAAAGTCCTCGGCTTCAGACAGAAGCTGGCCAGCCAGAATGGCTGCACTAGTGGTGCCATCCCCGACAGACTACTCTTGGGACTCGGCGACCTCTGTCAGCATCTGTGCGGCCGGGTGTTCGATATCCATCTCGTCTAAGATGGTCGCGCCATCGTTGGTAATGACGACGTCGCCACCATCGCTGACGAGCATTTTGTCCATCCCTTTCGGGCCAAGTGTTGTCCTGACGGATTCGGCGATTGCCTCCCCGGCAGTGATATTGCTCGTTCGAGCGTCTTTTCCTTGTGTTCGTTCGGCATCCTCGTCGAGGATAAATACCGGCTGTCCGCCGCGCATCCGCTGGGAGTCAGATCCTGACATGCGTCACTGAAAGGTAGAATTGTGATACTGTATAAAACTTGTGGATTTGTGGTCGTTTTCTCATTGGTTTTTGCGAACGAACCAAGCCCCTAACCAAGCGAGGGCAATGAAAAACGACCCCGCAGTGAAGCCAGGCGTTTCTGTCGCTGTTTTACTACCCATCGTCGAGGAGGTGGGTGTGAGAGGGGATTGTGAGTCGGGTGGAACTCCGGACGTTGTTTTGGACGGATCTGTAACCGTAACGGTGACTGTTTCGGTTCCAGCAGAGATTTGGTACGTTCCAGCCTTCTCAAACGTGGCTGAAGCGGTTCGTTCGACCGCTTCACCCCCAGTCAAACGAATATCCCATTCCTTCAGTGGGGTTCCATCAATTGTGATCGGAACCATTCCCGTTGCCGGCCATGATCGCTCGTTTAGGACCGTGGTGAAGATGGTCACCTCCGAGTCTACTTCCACCGCAGCTTCTGAAACGGTGAGTTCCGTTACGACCGGCGTAGCTGGCTCCTTGACGCTGAAATTCCATGGTGTAGCTCCCGTCGTGAGTGTTTTAGGGCCAGGTTCCGCAATCGTATGGGCCAGCGAAACGCTCGTTGATTCACCGCCATCCAATGAGCCACTTGTGGTCGCCACGACTGTCTCGTTGAGTATCAGTATCCGTTCGTAGCTCCCGGTTTCCTCCCCTTCATTAGTAATCGTGATGGGAACTGATACCGTCTCGCCGGGGACCAAGACCGGAATGATGTCAACGGTATCGTTTCGATACGGCCCCGTAATGTCAAGTGAGCCGATACTCGCATTGATATCCGGCGGTGCTGCACCGAAAGCCGCCTGATGAGCAGTTTGGGACCACATTTCAGGCGTTTGAGTCGTCGTTATGTACCCCTCCACGTCCCTCCTCGTTTCATCAGTGGCAAGGTCGGAAACCGCTGAATCCAAATACGCTTGATCGATTGGTTGATCGTGTTCGTTCATTGACTCGAAAACCGCCCTCGCCGAAACGGTTTGTTCAGAGTCGAGTCGGATTCGTCTGTCGAGGGTTCCGTAGACCAATGCCCCTTTCGCATAATTGGCAAGTGATGTCCACGTGTCCGGCCGGGAAAGAACGACGTCTTCGTATCGCGATTGTGTGCCCCGGTCAAGGTGGCCACTGAAAGCCTCGAAATCGATATGTCCCTGTTCGAGCGTCAGCAATGCGGCATAATACTCCGGCATCCCCTCACGAATCCAGCGAGCATCGGTGGCGGTCGTGAAGTTCTGACGGAGGTGAACGAATTCGTGGAGCCAGACGGACCCTGGTTCGTCGATTGGTTGATCGGCTCGTATCCACGTATCGGTACGGTCCGCCAATCCATAGGGCCCCCAATCGACCGTCGTTGGGGCGGCGATGACGACACTTCGACGAACCGGACTGTTCGGAAGGTGTGGCGAAGCAGCCTCGAAATAGCCCAGAATATCCACAGTGGAGGACTCTAGCGTCGCCGCCTCGGGGACCACCACTGACACTGATTGACCGTCGATTGACCGCGTTGCTTTCGTATGAGTTCCGAGAAAGACCATCCGATCCCCGGCCACTCCCGACCCAGCGACGGCTGTTTCACTGGCAAACGACACGGTGGGATCGCTCTCGTATGCTGACCAGTAGACACCCGCAGGTGGGACCGAAGCAATTGCCCAGTCACCAGTATCCACGAACATGAGACCCGGTTCCGTTTCGCTCGCTTGGCTCTTCGCTCCAAATGTTTCGGTCACTTGACCCCTCGCTGCAGATTTGAGATGATACGCACCAGTCCTGTTGACCGAAAGCGAGAGTCTAATCGACGGGTCGACCGTATCACCGTCCCAGGAGTAATTGCCATCCCCAGTTGGTTCGAACCCATCAGCAGCAGTCACAGAGGCCGAATCCGGGATTTCGGAGGTCAGTTCGACAATCTGGTCAGGGATATCGAATCGCATTTCTGCGGCAATAACTCCTGGTTCCGCAGGTTTTCGTTCGAAGATGAACTGCCGCACCAACTGATCTTTTGAATCCGTCGCTGAGAGTTTTTCCGCATCGGTATGCTGTACTCTGACTGAATCCGTTGCAGCCCGATTTTCGAGAAGCGGTCCATGTTCTGCTGGCGCAAGACCTGATGAGGAAGATTCCGCTTGTGCGACCGCAACCGGCGAGAAAACGAGAGACAAAACGAGCAATCCGACAAGAACCCACGCAGTCCGGAACCCGGATTTCATACTCACCATAGGAGGGTCGCTAATATAGGCTCCACGTTCGCTATCAGCCCGCCACCTGTGCCAGTGGTCCGTCAATGTTTACCCGATGGGTGGGCTAATCCAACCAACATGGTGGAAAACATCATCTGGCCGGCCTATTTCGACGCCGATCGTTCTCGAAGCGAGGGGCGCAGGGTGCCGGAATCGCTTGCGGTCAGCGAGCCCACCGTCGATGAGATAGCAGAAGCGGTCCGACAGGTCGGGTACGACGCGCTGATCGAACCCGATGTGGCCTATCCACGGAGTCACCGAGAGGAAACCGGCCGGGTGGCTGTGTCCAATGCCGATGATTCGGGGAAAAGTGACCTGCTTCAGGGCGTTGCCGCCTACGTCCAGGCCCTTCGAGACTGATGGACCGTCTTGGCACAGTTCATCGTATCGCTGGCAATCTACTCGTCCTCCGAGCTGCCTCAGCTGACCCGGCACCGATTGGGGCGACCGCGATCGATGAAAATCTCGACACAGTCGGCCGAGTCGTGGACGTTTTCGGTCCGACCTCGAAGCCGTATCTGGCCGTGACCCCGAGCGAGGCGATATCACCTGCGGGGCTGGTGCAGAAGCCGCTGTACTGGCGTCCGGACCGCTGAGTCTTGTACTGGAAGCGGCGGACTGATTGTTTTCTCGCTATGAGAGAACGGAAGGGCCAAGAACCGGACGACAATATCACCGACAATGAGTGACCGTCGACGAGTTGGGCTGGCCCTACTTGGTGCGCTGGGCTTTTTCCTTGCGGTGCAACTTGGTGCGCTCTGGCTGCAGACTCCGTTTGCCGCCGCCGGGTATCAAGCCGTCGAGGACCCGGGTAATCCGGCGAACTCGGTGTTTTACATCGGCGTTTTGCTAATTGCGACGGTTGGTATGTTGGCACTGTTGAAATACGAACTGACCCGTGTCCTCCGAGCCTTTATCGTGCTTACGAGTGGGCTCATTTCGGCATACGTTTTCTCCGTGTTCGTCCCTCCAATCGTCGGAGAACCTGGGACACTCCATCTGGGAGCGCTTCTCGGAGGTGCGGGTATCGTCGTCGGGTTGGCGTTCTATCCTGAATGGTGGGTCATAGACACGGCCGCGCTCATCATGGGTATGGGTGCAGCGGCGCTGTTCGGGATCAGTCTCGACGTGTTTCCGGTGCTCCTCCTTCTCACGGCGCTTGCAGTATACGACGCCATCAGCGTGTACGGCACGGAACATATGCTCACACTTGCCTCAGGTGTGATGGAACTCCGAGTTCCGGTACTCATCGTCATTCCCACGACCCTGTCCTTCTCGTTTCGAGAACTGGCAGCAGAAATGGCGAATGAGGACTCCGAATTCGAGTCCGAGGAAACCGACCCAGCCACCGGGTCCGAAACTGATGACCCCCTCGATCGGGACGCCTTCTTCATCGGCTTGGGCGACGTGGTTATCCCCACGATACTCGTCGTCAGTGCGGCAACGTTCTTTGAACTGCCGACAGTTCTCGGCGTGGAACTCGCTTCGGCGGGCGCAATCGGCGGGACGCTCGTCGGGCTCGGTGCGCTCCTCTATTTCGTCATGAAAGGTCGTCCACACGCGGGGCTTCCCTTGCTCAATGGC
>JAGXLJ010000114.1 GCA_018334775.1 Halodesulfurarchaeum sp. | reverse complement strand
CGAGTATCTCCAGACAGTTCGTTCGGACCAGCGGTTTGCCACGCGGTTGGTGCCGATCGGCGGTGGGCTGGCAGTGAGCCGTCTAGAATCAGGGGCGACGGAGAAGTAGAGACCACCCGATTGACGATAGTATATAAACCAACCTGAGTAAATCGAAGTTTTTGAAGTACGGGTCAATAAAAAGCCTTGAAAATGCAGGTGCACCCTTTCGAGTGTAGAACGGTGACCATATCGTATGGATGAGGTTGAAACGTCGCGGCAGTCGAATACCGTCGAAGCAAATAAATCATCATCTCGGACCACAGTCTCACGTCGCCAGTTTTTGGCCGGCACGGGTGCTGCCACGGTAACCGCGATCGGTGGGTGTCTCGGGGCCGTGCAAGACGGCCCGGAGACGGTCTCGTTCGGTACGCTGACCATTCCAGCCGTTTCGGAGGTGCTGATTGCCAAGGACCGGGGTTACTTCGAGGACCGGAACATCGAACTCGAAATCAAACGCATCCAGAGTGCCCCGAAGGCCACCCCACAACTGGCCAGTGGCGATTTGGACGTCGCGACCGGGTCAATCGGTGCGAGCCTCTTCAATTCGGTCGCACAGGACATCGACATTCAGGTTGTTGCCGATCAGACCCAATACTGGCGGGGCCAACCCTCCTCGAACCGAATACTGGCCAGGTCCGAGGCAGTCCCCGACACGGATTCGATCTACGACTTGCCCGAGGACCTTACAGTCGCGCTCCACGGGGCGGGGAACGTCGACTCCTACGTCATGGGCCGGATACTCTCGTTGAACGATATGACCTGGGCGGACATGGACAGGACGGAAACCCTGTACACGCAAATGCCGACGCTTATGGCCGAGGGAGAGATCGACATCTGCGCGATACCGGATCCGCTGGGCCTGCAGGTCCTCGACCAAGCCGACGCGTCCCAAATCGGACAAGCGTCGATGGTGGCCCCCCGGATGCAAATCGGTGCGTACATGTTTGGTGGTCCCTTCACCGAAAAGAACCCGGACACTGCAACCCGATGGCTCGAAGCCTATCTCGAGGGCGTTCGGGAGTACTACGAACTGGGTGGGTTCCCCAGCGACGAGGTCGCGACCATCGTGAGCAACGAATTCGACTTGCCAAAGGCGGCGATCAAAGCGTCAATTCCGTCGCTCCCACATAAAAACGGCCATCTCAACGCCGAAAGCATCCAAAACCAGCAAGCATATCACGCCTGTCAGGGCACGGTCGACGAAACAGTGGAGGTATCAGAAGTGGTCGACGAGTCCTACCTCGAAGGAGCGCTCGACACGGTCGGCCGACTGGATTCCGAAGCGGCGAAGCCGTCAGTTTCGACGATCGAAGAATGGAGCGAAAACGCTATCGCCCCGTACCCGCCAATCGGTGAGATACGGACCCCCGAGGGTTTCCCCACGGATTCGATGTGTTAAGAACGCGGTTCGAAAGTTCCCAAATCGATGATCCCACCTGAAGGTGCCACGAGCGAGGACGTGAAGACGGTAACAGAGCGAGCGCCGGCCAAGGAGCGTCCGGTTCGGGTCAACGTTCAAGGACTGGAGAAAACCTATCGGGCGGGTGAGGAAGACGTTCGCGCCCTTGGTGGCCTCGATCTGACCGTTCGGGATCGGGAGTTTTTCTGTCTGCTCGGCCCCTCAGGCTGTGGCAAATCGACGTTTCTCCGGGTCCTCAGTGGCCTACTGGAGAAGGACGCTGGCCGAATTGCGGTGGAAGAACCCGAAGCCAATCGCCCGACGTCGAGTATGGTGTTCCAGGAGAAAGGGATCTTCCCATGGAAAACGGTCATCGAAAACGTCGCGTTCGGGTTGAAAATGCGGGACGTCCCCGTGGCCCGGCGCCGTGAGGTCGCCCAGCGGTACATCGAGAAGGTGAACCTGGAGGGGTTCGAGGACGCCTATCCTCACCAATTGTCCGGTGGGATGAAACAGCGAGTGGACATTGCCCGGGCCTTCGCGAACGACCCGGAAGTCCTCCTGATGGACGAACCATTCGGCGACCTCGACGCGCAGACGAAACGACAGTTGCAAGAAGAACTCGTGACTCTCTGGCAGGAACGCCCGAAGACGGTCATCTATGTGACCCACGACATCGAGGAGGCAGTGCGACTCGGTGACCGCTTGGGCGTCATGACGGATCGGCCGGGCCGGATCGCAGAACTGGTCGACATTGATCTCGCTCGGCCACGAACCAGGGACAACCTGGACCTCTCTCGCATGGAAGCGTTACAGAACCGGGTGTGGTCGATCCTCGAAGGCGTCACACAGAGTCCACACGAATGAGCAGGGTTGCCCGCCGAACCCGGTGGGCGTTGCTATTAGGCCCGTTTGTCTCGGTGGCGATCCTGTGGGAAGGAACGGCTCGATTCGAACTCATCGACCCGAATTTCTTCCCACCCCCCTCGACGGTGCTCAGCCTCGCCATGGACCTGTACCTGCATGGCGACTTCCTCACACACCTGCTCGCAAGTCTCCGACGTATCACGTTCGCGGGCCTGCTTGGTGGGACGGGCGGTATTGCGTTGGGAACGCTCATGGGTCGATCGCCGCGAGTCAAAGCTGTCACTGACCCGCATTTGAGCATCCTCTACCCGCTCCCAAAGATCGCACTCCTCCCGATCATGTTTTCGCTGTTCGGTGTCACGGAGATGGCCCGGATCCTCACGATGGCCCTGGCCGTGCTGCTTCTGGTATCGATCAATACCATGGGCGCGGTCCAGCAAATCGAGGACAGCCACATCGAAGCAGCGATGGACAACGGGGCCGGTCGAATCGACCTGTATCGAGAGGTCATTCTCCCCGGAACCCTGCCACAGATCGCCAGCGGATTGAGCCTCGGGTTCGGGGTCGCGGTGGTTCTACTGGTCATCATCGAAATGGTCGCCGCGGATGCAGGACTGGGCTATGTCATCTGGACCTCCTGGCAGCAGTTCAAAATTCCCCAGCTCTACGTGGCCCTGTTCACGATCAACGTCCTCGGCGTGGTGTTCGTTCACGGCCCCGAGGAAATCGGCGAATGGCTCACTCCATGGCAACACGGCTAAGCGTACCGCTTTCCAAACCACATCGGTTCAACCACCAATGTCAGACACAGAAAACGAGGACGACCGGTCCAAGCTCGAATTCGTCGACACCGTCAGCATCGAAACGGACAAAGACACCCTCTGGGAATTCATTTCGGATGCCGAGAATCTGGCGGAGGTCGTGCCAGGGGCCCAATCGGTCACCAAACATACCGAACGACGCTATTCACTGGAAATCGAGCGGGGCATCGGTCACGTCTCGGTCTCCCTGGACGGAGAGTTCGAACTCGTGGAGATGGACGAACCAGACTGGATCATCGCGGAAGGTGAGGCCTTCGATTCCACGACTGCCAGCACCTTCGACGTGCTCGCGGCGATGGAAATGGCGGAGACTGAAGATGGAGCCGTCGATCTCTCCTATTCGGCCCAACTCTTCTACACCGGCGGCGTTGCCAGTCTCGGTGCACGACTGTTGAAGAAGTTCATCGAATCCGACGTTAATCGGTACTTCGAAAACGTCAAAGAGCGAGTCGAAGCGGACTGAGTCCCGGAAACCGGAGATTTCGACTGGCTTAGGCGTCCACGACGGTGAACTGGTTGTACGCGTGGCCACCAACGTTATCCGAACCAATCGACTTGCCGTCGTATTGTTCGCTGGCCTCGTCGGTGAGGTTCACATTGACAGTGTACTCGTACGTCCCTGGGCTGACATCGAAGTCTGCCATGTGCCAGACACCGTTGTAGAGCAGCGAGTCACCCTTCTCGGAGTGGTCGCCGGCTTCTCCGGCCCATGGTGCTTCAACCGTGTGGAACGCTTCTTCGTCAGGGCTATCGATAACGATTTCAACTGAATCGATCGGGCCCTGCATCGATTCCTCCCATTCGAAGTCAGGCGGGCTAATCGGCATGCCGGTATCGGCGTCGAAAATCCCGATGTCAAAGCCGACCATCATGTTCGGGGCGAACTGGCGGTCAGGCTGACATGAGGAGACGAATTCGTTGCCCTCCTGGTCGCCGATTCCGGCCGACCCGGTGTACAGATCGTCCGTAATCACGAAGTCGAGCGGATCCTGGTAATCAATAATCGTGATTTCGCTCTCGAGAATGCCGACATTCGTGAAGTTTGCATCGCCATCGGTCACTTCGACGGTGTAAGAGAGTGCACCCGTCTCAGCGTCCTCGGGAATCGTCCAGCTGGCACCCCACTCCTGGGCGGGGTGCTCTTCGTCGTCACCGGCCCACGCGAGTTCGACGGAATCGTAGCCGTCGATGTTGACGACCACGGATTCGAGGTCGTCGTTGGTCAGGTGCTCGCCTGTTTCCGGGTCATACACACCGATCTTGAAGACCGGATGCATTTTCGGGGCGAACATCCGGGAGGGCGAACAGGCCTGTGCGAAGCCCTGGTTGGTCGGTACAAATGCAGAACTCACGATGACGTCGTCAGTGACGACGTAGTCCTCTGGCTCCGGTTCAGCAGTTGTTTCCTCGGTCGTCGCCGGGGTCTCTTCCTCGCCACCTGAACAACCAGCGAGTGATACGGTGGCAAATCCTGCGGCACTGCCGGCGACAAACTTGCGACGTGAAAGGTCAGAACCGAGACCTTCTGAACTGTCAGGTTCCATTGCAACTGTTTCTAATACCCCTACTTCAAAAGGAGTTCATAAGCAGAATTTAGGCGTTTAAGTGGGGGTGCCGAAATCCGGGCGGAGAAACGGCAAATGGGCCGTTTGGTAGCGCCTCACATCATGTAATTGTGTCATAGGAAAGCATGAATGTGAGTGTTTCACAAGACAATAATTTGCTGTTAGATTTGTGGTACGTTCGATGCGGACGGAAACAGTATGGGCGTCGGTTTTAGTGCCCGGTCGGTTCAGCGTCTTCGAGATCTAGGTCTCCGTGGGTCGT
>JAGXLJ010000113.1 GCA_018334775.1 Halodesulfurarchaeum sp. | reverse complement strand
ACGACAGCGACCGCCAGGACGTACTGGAAGCTAACCGTAAAGTCCGGGTGCATCCCTAACAGGAGTGCCGCAAGCACTGGGCCGATTAGGAACGCCGTTCGGCGGACGGTCTCCGTGCTCGCGAATCCGGCGGCGAGTCGGGATGGGTCAGTTGCCTGTTTGACGACCGCGAAGGTAGCCCCGAGGCCGAAGGATTTCCAGGCCTGTGCGAGGAGTAAACCCACGAATATCCAGAACCAGGGCTCGATTCTAACCGGCCCGATGCTGATCGTGCCGAGAGCCGGGGCGAGCAGCCAGACCCCGAATCCCAGCGTCGAAAGAAGGCCAAAGACCGTCAGGGCTTGCCGTGACCCGATGCGATCGGAGACGGCCCCGCCCGGATAGGGATAGACCGCCGAAATGATGTTCCCAACGGTCCCGAACAGTCCGACGACGAATCCGGAGGCGCCCAGTGCAACAAGATACTTCGGTAGAAACCGACTGGTCATCTGGAACCCGAGACTGAAAACGAACATCGCCAGCGAAAGCACGAGGACGTCCCGAGGGAGGGCACTGACCCGCCCGAAAACGTCGAAAGGATGTGGCGGCTTGGCCCCGGAACCACCCATTACCCGAGGGTCTCACGGGAACTGTAAAGCAGTGTCGGGGTCCACAGCCGTTTCTGCCGACCCGAACTCCCCCGGCGAACGAAACGGACTTTCATAGTCAAGTGCGAATGACACAGTATCGATGGATGTGTTTGGATCAGTCACCCGTTCAGTCGCCGCGCTCCGAGGCGAGGGCCGGGGTCGCGTGTTACTCGCCGTGGCGACCGGGTGGGGGTTGCTGGTAGGAACCCGGATGAGCTATCCGGTGTTGCTCCCGTACATTCGGGAGGCCTACGGGCTGTCTCTCTCAGTTGCTGGGTTACTCGTGACCATCGTTTGGTTAGGGTCCGCGCTCGGTCAGTTGCCGGGTGGTATCCTGGCCGATCGATACAACGAACGGCACGTGATGACGGTGGGGCTCCTCATGGTCGCCATCGCTCTGTCGGTGGTAGCGCTCACTGGCAGCGTTGTGATCGTCTTTATTGGGACAGGACTCGTCGGCCTTGGACTGTCGTTGTTTCCGATCGCTCGCATTACCGTCCTGACCGAGATTTATCCTGACGCAGTCGGTCGGGCACTGGGCGTGACGATGGCGACAGGGGATACCGGGCAAACAGTGCTTCCACCGATCGTGGGGTTCCTGGCAGCAGCCGTCGCCTGGCAACTTGGCTTTGGCGTTCTCGTTCCGGCCTTTCTGCTCGTGGCCGGAGTTGTCTGGGTCGTCGTTCCTGATGGCGTTCCGTCTGAAGAGGATGCGTTCTCACTCGACCGGGCCCGAGCGGTGATTTTTGAACTCCGAACTCGGACGATGCTTCTGGTAACCGTCGTGCTCTTTTTCTACATCCTCGTTTGGCAGTCGTTTACCGGCTTTTATCCGACGTATCTGGTGGAGATCAAAGGGCTGTCACCGTCGGTGGCCGGGACCGTCTTCGCGCTGTTTTTCGGCGTCGGGATCGTGGTGAAACCGGTCTCCGGGGCGGCCTACGACCGCATCGGAATGCGTGGGTCCCTGGCAGCAGTGTTAGTGGGCCCGGTCGCGGGTCTTGCGATGCTCCCCTTCGTCGAGGGCTTTGTTCCGCTCGTCGTGTTGACCGCACTCGTCAGTACGATGCTCGGGTCAGGGGCGATCACCCAGTCGTATCTCGCCGAGGAGATCCCCGCCGAGATTCGGGGGACCGGGCTTGGGGTCGTCCGGACGACTGCGGCATCTTTGGGAGCGGTCGGCCCGGTTCTGTTCGGTATTCTTGCTGACGGGGGTTACTTCGACGAGGCGTATCTCATTCTCGCCGGCTTGATGGTCCTGATTCTGGGGTTGACACTGCAAATGCCCCGATCTTGACTGTGTGATTTGGAGTCATTCACCACAGCTGGTTCGATTCCTTGACATTCCGTCTCTGTCGGTTGATCAACTCGTGTTTAATTACACGTAATTAAATCTTATAAGGCTGGCAGTCTTGTTATTGAATATGAGCGACTACACCACTATCTCACTGAAGCGGGAGTTCGTGGACGATGTAGAGGACTACATCGAAGACGAACCTTTCGGGTCCGTCAAGGAGTTCGTCAAGCACCTCTTGTTGCGAGAGATTCAAGAAGGGGAGGGGATTTCTGAAACAGAAGCCAAGGCTTTGGGACAAAAACTCCGGGACCTCGGATACGTCGAATGAATGAGCCGAGCAGGAAAAACTGGTGACAGTACCACTCTCTCTCGGTACGACGCCACCTTACTTGCCATTCCCGGGGTGTTCCTCGGAACGATCGCTACGGCCATTGTTATCGATGTCGATCCACTTCTGGGACTCGGATCCGCTGCGCTCGTAAGCGGGCTACTCATGGTCGATTCGCTGTTTCTCAATCCGCCGGCCGAAATTGATTCGCCGTGACTGGCGGACCGGTGTGCATCGAAACGGAGAGGTAGCTGTACCTCGTTTCCTGCATTATGGCTCCAACTGTCGACGACCGACGGAACGAAATTCGGGAGTCCGTCGGGCGCTACGAACGCATCGAGTCGACGTCATTTACCAAAGAGGCCCTCGCCGCCATCTGTGGGGCTGTGGGGTGTGACATCGATGCCAGCGGTCGACTGCCGCCGAAATCGGAGATGCGAAGCGGCATTCTCCGGAGTATCGGCCACGAGACGGACACGAACGGTGACTTCGATCGGTCCTTCCGGAAGGCCGAACTCGAAGCGATTTGGCAGGCACTCGAAGACGACTAACACGGACTCGGGTGGGCGCCGATCAGGCTACTATTTCACTCCGGGACCCATACAGGCTACTATGGTTGCGTTAGGTAATGCCATCCGTCGGTTTCCGACGGACAGGCCGGTTATCGCGCTATTTGTGGCCGTTTTGGCCGTCGAGATCGTTGGTGCGACCGGGGCTGTGTTCACCGCACAGGGACTTGCAGAATGGCACGGGGTGTTGACTCGCCCCGGGATCGCGCCACCGAAATGGGTGTTCGGGCCGGTCTGGACGACTCTCTTCGCGCTGATGGGCAGTGCCGTGTGGCTCGTCTGGCGACAGGCAACGGCGAAACCCGCGGCCGTCCGCCTCGCCCTAGGATTGTTCGCCATCCACTTCGTTTTCAATTTGGCGTGGTCGGCGACCTTCTTCGGGTTGCAGGCGATCGGCCTGGGACTGATCGGTATCCTCGTCCTCTGGGGCCTCATTCTTGTGACGATCTGGGCCTTCGACCGCGTCGATCGTCGGGCTGCCCTCCTGCTCGGTCCCTACCTGCTCTGGGTTTCGTTTGCGACGGTCCTCAACTATCAATTCTGGGTGCTGAACTGATCCGGTTCGGGAACCCAGCAGTGTTTCTTGGATGTCCACTAACTGGGACGCATGCCAACTGGGACGGACTTTCACCGGGGGGAGTTCGCTGGCAATTGGTCCTGCCCACACCACCTTCAGCACCGATGAAACACCCCTGGATCTATTTGTGGGGGCTGGGAGCCGTTTCCGTCGGTGGGGTCACATTGATCACCGATTGATTCAGGCAGGCTGCCAAAAATCGATTTTATCGCAGCAGCGTTTTCGCGTACGCGCCGACCAACATGGCTGCGATAGCGACGAGAATCGGGTAATTGCCGATCCCCACACTCGCATAGGCCGCACCTGGACAGATACCCGACAGCCCCCAGCCGACCCCGAATATTACTCCACCAGTCAGGACGTCCCGGTCCATTGATCGGAGTCGCCGTCGGTACGCCGCGCCGGTCAAGGGAGCCGTCGCATCGAGGCGAGTCCCGATGGCGATTGCGACCCCCGTGACGACGGAGCCCCCACCCATAACGAAAAGCAACCCGAAGTCCTCGAGTTGGAGGAAATCGAGGACGACCTCCGGTCGGGCCATCTGACTCAATGCGAGTCCCACCCCGAACAGGAGTCCACCGAGATAGACCACGACCACGAACCCAAGCCCCCTGTCACCGTTCATGGGCTCACCCCCAACGAAACGACGATACCGGCAGTACCGATTGCGACGAGGAGGAAGACGAGCACGTTCAGAAGTGACGTCTCGGACAGGGAGCCGACACCACAGATGCCGTGCCCGGAGGTACACCCTTTCCCGAGTCGGGTTCCCAGGCCGACAAGAAAGCCACCGATAGCCAGTCGCCAGAGTTGCACATCGGTCGTCCACACCCCACCACCGGTGAGGCCCGTATACAGGACGGCCCCAGAGACGATACCGGCGGTAAAGACGAGCCGCCAGCCTCGGGAGGCTCGCAATGGGCCTTCCGAGAGGGCGGGGCGCTTCGAGACGTAACTCCAGGTGGACTCGAGAACAGAACTTGCTCCTGGTGTGAGCCCAGTCAACGCGTAGATAAACGCGACGCCGAGGCCGATGAGAACTCCACCGAGGGCGTAATGGACAATGCCGTTCGGAAAGAGTGTCTGGAACAACTCCGGAGGGACCAGTGCCATCTGGAATCAGCCGATGGTGGCGCCTTGGCTGGCCGCACAGTTGTTCGGCCCGAGCTCGATCCGGAAGGCCTCCTCGTCGTCTATCTCGCGGTGTCCGAGGTTGGCGTCGATGATCGTCTCGTAATTCGCCGGCCGTGGTGGCATGTTCGAAAGGATGTACTCCACGAAATCCGCCTGATCCATCGAAAGCACGGCCATCTCCTCGACTAACGTCCCGAGTCGGGCGGTGTAGGTGTTGTCTTCGCCAGGCGTTTCCCTTTCTGCCCGGTGGCCTCCGGCGACGATCACGTCTTCATCGAGGCTCAGGATCCGCTCTTGGAGGCTCTCGTAGAGCTGTGTCGCCGCTTTGCCGGCGCCCTCGTCGCCGGCTTCCAGATCCGGTCTCGCGACACTTCCGACGAAGAGGCTATCACCGGTCAGGAGGACCTGGTCATCGACTTCCTCC
>JAGXLJ010000112.1 GCA_018334775.1 Halodesulfurarchaeum sp. | reverse complement strand
GCCGCCGAAGGGACGCTGGGCGACAGTTCCATCCTCCTCTCTTGAGAACGGCATGCCCCAGTGTTCGAGTTGCATGACCTCCTTCGGGCTCGTTCGTGCGAAGGTCTCGACGGCAGGGGCGTCGGCCAGATAATCCGCACCCTTCATCGTGTCCTTGGCGTGGTCTTCCCAGGAGTCGCCCTCACGAAGTGCGGCGTTAATCCCACCCTCTGCAGCACCAGTGTGACTCCGGACCGGATGAAGTTTCGAGACGATAGCCACATCCGCACCGGACTCGTGAGCCGCGATCGCAGCCCGAAGGCCTGCACCGCCACCGCCGACAACAAGAACGTCGTGTTCGTACATGGGTCAAGGTACTTGGTTAGGGTGTCGCGTTCCCACCGACATGAAGGACATCAGATTGCCTGACCATTTCAATATATGGTCACCAGCGAGACCGGAGTCGGGCCGGGAGTGAGACGACGGCCGACGGACTCACCAGTCTGGTGGCTGGATCAACCGAGGGGGCGACCAGGCGGACGGTTTCCGTCGAATCCGCCACCTGGCCCTTGTCAGTAGCTCCGTTCGGTCGGATCGTACTCCTGGATTTCACTTTCGAGAATATTCGGCCGATACCACATCTCAGGGTCACCGTCGTTCCAAGAGAGCATCGTGTGCTTGCGCCACTCCTCGTCTTTACGTTCCTGATGGGCCTTGCGCCAGTGAGCGCCCCTAGACTCTTCACGGGCCAGGGCTCCGAATGCGATAGCTTCTGCCAGATCTATCAGGTTCCGCGTCTCCAACGCGTGCTGGAGTTCCGTGTTGAACGTCCGTGACGTATCGGTCACGTGGAGATTCGGGAGCTCCCGCTTGGCCGCTCCGATCTCTTTCAATGCAGTTTCGATCCCCGATTTCTCACGGAAGACATTGAGGTGCTCACCCATCGCGTCCTGGACCCGCGACCGGATCGCGGCCTGGCTCACGCCGTCCTCAGTCACGAGGAGCGAGTCGATACGCTCGGTCTCGGCTTCCACTGCTGAGTTGATCACTGGTACGGGATCGACGAGTGCGTCATTGGGCGTAACATCCGGGGGCCCCCCACTGATCTCCCCCGGTTCGATCGGCCAGTCGGGGTCCTCACGCTCGGCATCCGGGTCTGGACCGACCTGTATCTCTGGTGTACCGACATCCTCGCCCGCCGCAGCACGACCGGCCCGAGCCCCGAACACCAGCAGTTCGGCCAGCGAGTTGCCACCCAAACGGTTCGCCCCGTGCATGCTCACGCAGCCGCACTCGCCGGCCGCGTAGAGCCCATCTATCACCGTCTCTCCCCATTCGTTGATCTCGATCCCACCCATTGTGTAGTGGGCACCCGGTTTCACCGGCATCGGTTCCTCAAGCGGGTCCACGCCCTCGAAATCCTGGGCGAGGTGAACGATGTTCTCGAGACGGTCCATGATTCTCTCTTCGCCGAGATGACGCATGTCCAGATAGACGTGATCGTCGTCCACGCCTCGTCCTTCGGCGACTTCCGTGAGTTCAGCACGCGAGACGACGTCTCGGGAAGCGAGCTCCCCGTCCTCGACCGCATAGCCCCGCTCGAACATGAACCGCTCGCCATCGCTGTTGAACAACCGGCCCCCTTCCCCCCGCACCCCCTCCGTAATGAGCACGCCCGTGGATGGAAGAGTGGTCGGGTGGAACTGGATCATTTCCATGTCTTCTAGCGGGACACCCGCCCGATAGGCCATCGCCGCCCCGTCGCCGGTATTTGCGATCGCGTTCGTCGTATGCTTGAAAACCTGCCCGGCGCCGCCGGTCGCGAGCACGACCCCGTCTCGAGCCCGAAATCCCGCAACCTCCCCGGTCGCGATGTCGAAGGCTGCGAATCCGTGACACTGCCGGTCGGCCACCTCGTCGTGGTCGGTAACCGCGAGCCGTGTCACGTACCACTCCTCGTAAATATCGATGCCCCGCTTTACGACCTGCTGGTACATCGCGTGGAGCATATGGTGGCCTGTCTCCGCACCAGCGTATGCCGTCCGTGGGAAAGACAGGCCACCGAAGGGGCGCTGGGAGACGGTTCCATCGTCGTCGCGAGAGAAGGGCATCCCCCAATGTTCAAGTTGGATGACCTCCTCCCTGATCTCTCGGGCGAAGATGTCCACAGCCGGGGCATCAGCCAGAAAGTCGGACCCCTTCATCGTGTCATAGGCGTGGTCCTCCCAAGGGTCGTCCTCGTGCAAAGCCGCGTTCACGCCCCCTTCCGCGGCACCAGTGTGACTTCGGACCGGGTGCACTTTCGAAACAATAGCGACGTCAGCGCCTGCTTCGTGGGCGGCGACTGCCGCCCGTAATCCCGCTCCACCACCACCGATCACGAGTACGTCGTGTTCATACATTGCCATCACCAGAACCGCAAGTCCGCCTTCGTAGCGTCCCGTTTGATTTGTTGAATGTGCTCGGTCAGCGGGATGTCCTGGGGACAGACGTTCGTACAGGAAAATTGTGTCTGACACCGCCAGACGCCGTCGTGTTCTTGCAAGATTTCCAGTCGCTCTTCGGCCCGATCCTCACCTTCACGTTCGTCAGCGTAGAAACGATAGCCCTTGTTGATCGCTGCCGGCCCTAGGTACACGTCTTCATTGCTCGCGATGGTGCAGGAGGAGGTGCAGGCACCGCACCAGATACAGCGGGTGCTCAACTTGACGTCTTCCCGGTTCTCACGGCTCTGATACCGTTCGGTCAACTCGTCGGGCGGCGGGTCATCCGGGTCGAAGTACGGCTCGACGGCTCGCATTCGCTCATAAAACGAGTCCATGTCCACGACCAGGTCCTTGACGACTGGGTGGTGAGGGAGTGGTTCGATCTGTATCGGTTCTTTCAGCTCCGAGACCTGGGTCTTACACCCCAAGCGCTGGGACCCGTTGATGAACAGTGCATCCGAGCCACAGACACCCTGTCGGCAGGAATGTCTGAATGTGAGCGAGGGATCCTGTTCGTCCCGGGCCTCGATGAGCGCATCGAGAATCGTCATCCCCTCGTGCGTTGGAATTCGAAAGGTATCGAAACCGGCGTCCTGCTTTGACTCGACCTCGGGATCGTACCTGAAGATCCGCAGCGTTACTGTCTCACCAGTCGATTCCGTGACATCCGATTCCGGCTCTTCTGGGTCTTCCGAGTTGAGCCCACTCGTCTCGGGTCGAATCGTCCGGTCGGCGTCGGAATCGCTCATTAACTTATCACCCCGGCCATCGCGACGGCGATCCGGATGCCCTGAATGACGAGGACAGTGCCAGCGATCGTAAGCAGCCAGAATACAACCGTTCGCCTGCGGCCCGAGAGCCCATGGTTGAGCAACGCGTTGTAAATACCATTGAGTCCGTGGTACGCGGCGGTCACAAGGAAGACCACAATCATGATGAAATACACGAAGCGGTCCATTCGGAGCGCCGAGCCCCACAGTGTGACTTCGGCAGCGTGGTTCACGAAGTGGAGCCAGAGAAAGTGAAAGCCCAAGGTAAAGAGCAAGACGACCGCGGTTACTCGCTGCAGGAACCAGGCGATCGAACCTGATTCGAACCGGCTCCGTCGGTCTGTCATCACCACGGCACGACCTCCGGTGGCAAGAAGACTGGAATGCTAAGCACGGTTATAACAGCCGTGACGGCCACAGACACGTAGAATCCCTCGGCTTCCCGTTCGAGTCCGATACCCAAATCAACCAAGAGCAACCGAATGCCGTTGGTCATATGAAAAACTGCCGCGGCCAGGAGTCCGACCTCAAGAACCCGGACCAGAAAAATGCCTTCGAGCCCTTGGATGGTCCGGGTGTAAAGATCAGTCCCAGCCGCGATCGCTTCGGGGTCAGAGGCCGCCGGAATGGCCGTGCTGAGAACGGCGATATGTGCAAAGAGGTAGCCAATGAGTACCCAGCCGGTGACTTTGTGGAGAACCCAGGCCCACATTCCGGCCGAAAAATACCGAAATCTCCCGAAGTCCTCGATGAGGCCCCGATCGTATGGCGCTCCCATACTTCGTCTGGCACTGCTCAGCACAAAGACCTTACTACACTTCCCTTTCGATGGGAGTTGCCACGACTGCCGATTACCTCCACTCACCGACTTGCTGCTCTCAGCAGTCCCGATTAAGAAGTCGAACTAGATCGTCGCCTCGAGTTCAAACTGCTGACTGCAAAGGGGGAGAATATCCGATTTGGTTCCAAAGAACTCAGACGAATTACCGACAAAGGATTGAATTGGCGGCCACCCGGTCGGTACGCAAGCCATCCCTGGCCGTGGTAATTGGACTCGGCTTGCGCTCTTTCTCACCCTGATCGGGATGTATTTTCAAGCGGTGATCGAGTCTGGCCCGCGGCTGCGATTCTCCTCCGCCTGCATGATCACCATATCTCTGCCCAGTGAATCGGTTCAGCGAGATACATAGCAAAGTCAGTACGGCAGAACCCAGAATGGAACCGTCACAAAGGGTTTTCGAACCGAAAACCGGTTGCCTGGGTTGTGGGACAAACACATTGAGGGACCCGATTCGACGGTTTTATACGCAAAACCGGGATACAATTGGATGCGCTCCGTTGGTGTAGTCCGGCCAATCATCTTGGCCTTTCGAGCCGAGGACCAGGGTTCAAATCCCTGACGGAGCATGCGAGACACGAGCGTAACGAGTGTCTCGATTACGCGAGCGGTGGAACCGCGAGCATTCTGCGACGAACGAAGTGAGGAACGACTGCGACAGAAAGTATTTGAGCGCACGAACAGCTTTGCTGTGAGTGACGTTCGAATCCCTGGCGGAGCTTGACATCCTCGTCCGGCTAGAGCCGGAGGAATCTCAACTCAAGCAAATCGAAGATTTGCGTACGTTGCAAACCTCCGGTTTGCTCAGCGTTGGTATATGAGGGATTACAGACTCCCTGCTCTCTCGTGTTGAACGACCCGCTCTCGCGGTCGAACAGGAAGACTTC
>JAGXLJ010000111.1 GCA_018334775.1 Halodesulfurarchaeum sp. | reverse complement strand
CTTGACCATCAGGTAGAGGATGTCATTAAGATTGAATCGAATGATGCGGGCTGGCGGGTCGTTCTCGAAGTCCTTGAACGGGAAGCCGTCCCGGACACCCAAGATATCCTCGGCCGCTACGTGTTCTCGGTTGGCACTAAAGGGAACGTTTCCGGCTACGAACTCAGCGACCGGTACCGGCGGGACGAACTGAAAGAAGAATTTTAACGCATTTTGTGTGAAAACTGTTGGAATCGGAGTTTCCATTACATCCTGTCAAACCTCGATCGATAGAATACTACCGACATTGATGTTTGAAATAAACTCACTATTACCACGGAAGCAACTACTAAAAATCATCCTGAAGTAATCCTCTTCAACCCAAGAGACAGAAAGCTGAACCCACTGATTGAGCCACAAATACTCGGAAGGATGGGAAGGGGGCAGTAATACGGTCATTTTATCACGGATCTCCGGATCTCATAGGGTCGGCCAGTACGGGAGTCCACCGACAAGCTCCGCCCTTTAGGGGGGAGAAGGTGACTTGAAAGAACGGTAATAAACCGACCAGGATAGGCTCTGTCTGAGAGATACACCCGGGCGGTAATTTCAACGTGGGACCGGGAACCCGCGTTGATTTCTTCTGCCCGAACGATTTTCTTGGTTCCACTTGCATTGCTGGCATGGAGGAACAAGAGCAAGTGGCTGCGTTTATTGAAGCGGAAGGAATGGAAGCTCCGCCTGCTTACAGGCTCCTGGACCTCATCTCTGAGGTAGGTGAAGTCGCAAAAGACGCGGCTGAATCGACGGACTACGGGTCTGCTCCAACAGAGCTCGAGGTCAAGTCCGACGAGATAGGAGACGTGTTGTTTGCCCTTCTTGCATTTTCTGAGGCGCTGGACATCAATGCAGGCGCTGCACTCGGCGAGGCCCTGGGGAAGTACGACGACCGAATCGCTGACGCGGGAGAGCCGTCCTCCGGGCATTGAGGTTGTTCTACTTTCAGCAGCGCAGGCCCAGCCCTGGCGTCATCGTCCCAAACGCCGGGACTTAAGTCCGGTCCCGGCTTTGATTTGGTATGACTGACCAGGACAAGGACCGGTCACTTTTCGAGTACGACAAAGACCCGGACTTGCCGAGCAACGAGGTCGTGCAAGGGGCAGACAGAGCCCCACATCGAGCAATGTTTCGGGCGATGGACTACAACGACGACGATCTCGCCTCGCCATTGATCGGCCTGGCCAACCCCGCTGCGGATATAACGCCGTGTAACGTCCACCTCGATACGGTCTCTGAGCGGGCCTATGACGCCGTCGACGAAGCTGGGGGAATGCCGATCGAATTCGGGACGATCACCATTTCGGATGCCATCTCGATGGGAACTGAGGGCATGAAGGCGTCGTTAATCTCCCGAGAGGTGATTGCGGATTCGGTCGAACTCGTCGCCTTTGGCGAACGAATGGACGGTCTGATCACGCTTGGTGGATGTGATAAGAACATGCCGGGCATGATGATGGCCTCCATCAGGACCGACCTTCCCTCGGTCTTCCTCTATGGGGGTTCGATCATGCCAGGGCAACATGAGGGCCGGGAAATCACGATCCAAAACATGTTCGAAGGGGTGGGTGCGGTCGCAACGGGTGACATGAAACCCGAAGAATTGGACCAGATGGAGCGGGTGGCGTGTCCGGGCCCAGGGGCCTGTGGTGGCATGTTTACCGCCAATACGATGGCTTCAGTCGCCGAGACGCTAGGTTTTGCTCCACTCGGTTCGGCTTCGCCCCCAGCAGAACAGGAAGCCCGATACGAGGAGGCAGAACGGGCTGGACGGATCGCCGTCGAGGCGGTCACAGAACGGCGGCGACCCTCGGATTTCCTGACCAGGGAGTCCTTCGAGAACGCCATCGCCCTTCAGGTGGCAGTTGGTGGGTCGACCAACGCCGTGTTGCACCTGCTCGCGATGGCTGCCGAAGCTGGGGTGGATCTGGACATACAGACATTCAACGAAATCAGCCAACGGACACCGAAAATTGCACACCTCCAACCCGGGGGGTCCAAAGTCATGAACGATTTGCACGAAATCGGTGGTGTCCCCGTGGTTCTCAACGAATTACTCCAGGCAGGCCTGCTTCATGGCGACGCCGAAACGGTGACCGGAGATTCACTTGCGTCGGAACTTGACCGATTGGACCCGCCCGCTGTTGCTGATCTTGACGCTCACTTTCTCCATCCAGTCGAAGACCCGATACACGAACGCGGTGCCATCCGTATTTTGACGGGCAATCTCGCTCCAAATGGCGCCGTAATCAAGATCACAGGAGAAGATCATCTTCGGCATGACGGTCCTGTCAGGGTCTTCGAGTCCGAGGAGCCGGCAATGAAATACGTGGAGGAGGGTCGGGTCGAATCTGGCGATGTCATTTGTATCAGGAACGAGGGGCCCAGAGGCGGGCCCGGTATGCGAGAGATGCTTGGTGTTACGTCGGCGGTAGCCGGGCAAGGTCACGCCGAGGACGTGGCGCTTTTCACTGATGGACGGTTCTCTGGTGCGACCCGAGGGTTGTCCATCGGTCACGTCGCCCCAGAAGCGTATGTCGGGGGTCCAATTGCTGCACTCGAAGACGGAGATTCCGTGACGATCGATATCGACGCCCTCGAATTATCCGTCGACTTGACAGCGGCCGAACTCGAAGCCAGACTGGAAGATCACGATCCGACACCTACCTACGAGAACGGCATCATGGCAAAATATCATCGGGACTTCGGATCAGCAGCAAACGGAGCGGTGACGAACCCAGGCGTCCAGTGGGACCTGGAGTAACCGGTCAGGTATTCAATCTTCGTTTGAGGGCCCCGAAGGTGATACCTCCAACGAGGATAGGGCCGGCGATCATGAGCCCCCGCATGGTGTTGGTGCCAAGCCCGATTTCCGTGTAGTACCCCGCCATTCCTGCGAGGACGAAAAACACTAGGGCACCGACCCCGATCGCAGTTCGGCCCGGGCGATCGAATGGGTGCTGGATGCGACTCACATTCGGGTCCTTGACGGAATCGCCCGTGACGATGGTGTCCACGATCGGGACTGAGGCGAGCATCCCGCCGATGGCTCCTGGAACCACAACACCGGCGATGAATCGGGCGTTGATCGCTGCCCCAAACACCCCGATATCGAGCGGGGGCATGACACGTAGGATACCATAGATCCAGAGCAGGTACCAGTCCGGTTTCACTTGTGGCGTTCCTGGCACCGAAGGCCCGTAGAGTTCGACTGGATGAACCGGGACGAACGCGGCTAACAGGGTCACTGCGGTTGCATACGCGAAGAAGACGCCTGCCATCAAGACGACCTGCTCCGGCCAGAAGGGAATGCCCACAAGCCCCTCTTTGACAGCATTTGCCTGTGATTTGAGCCGACCCGTGACTCCCGGGTCTTGGGTGTGTTTGACCTTCATTATAATCAACAGATGGATACCAATGAGGGTGGCGAGAAGGACAGGAATAATAAGCACGTGCAAGGTGAAAAACCGCGGCACGGTGTGTGAGTTCGGGAACGGTCCGGCAAAGAGCAAGTTCGCCAAGTGCTCCCCGACCCAGGGGACCGAGGTAGCGATTTCGTAGCCGATACTGGTTGCCGTAACGGCGAACTCGTCGAATGGAAGGAGGTACCCCAGGAAGGCCGCGAGTATCGTCAAACCCAGGAGTCCAGTCCCTAAGACCCAATTGATGTCCCGCGGTTTCCGGTACGCGCCGGTAAAGTACACTCGAGCCATGTGGACGACGATGGTCGCCAACATGATGTGTGCACTCCAGTGATGGATGCGTCGAACCAACAACCCGATCGAGAGGCTGTTAATTTGTAGCACGCTCGCGTACGCGGCCGGCAGGGACTCTCCTTCGAACGTGACGGTGGCCGTACTCGGTTCGTAGAACAGGCCCAAGAAGATCCCTGTCGCTACGATGCCGGTGAATGCGAACAAGGCCAGTTCCCCGAGGAGAAAACTCCCATGGAGCGGGAATGCCTTCTTCTCGAAGCGGGCGAACAGCCGATCGAGATCTAAGCGGGATTCACTGCCCTCCGACATGTTATGGTCCCACACGTTCTTCGAAGTCTGAACTCAATTGAAGTGTTCCTTCGTTACCGAGTTCGATACCGATCTGGGGAAGAGCCCGATCGGCGGGTGGATGGACCACTTCTGCACCCTGATAAGGATCGAATTGACTCCCATGACAGTTACAAAGGTCAGTTGGGGTCCCAGTGGGCGTTGTCTCGTCAGTTTTCCATTCGACTGTACACCCAAGATGGGTACACACTGCGGAATAGGCGACATATCCGTTTGCGGTCATTTCCTCTATCGTTGGACCACCGATTTGGTTCGGTGGGAGGCGGTGAACTCGGACGAGATAGTCGTTTTCTTCGACGTGATTAGAGGGATACGCCAAGGTCGATCCCGGAGTTGACAACATGTCTTCAGTAACGTTGGCCCCAGTTTCGAACGTTGTTGTGCCCCCGTCAGGTGTGTACTCCTCGGCGAGGATGAGTTCTTGTCCAGGAAGCGCCGAGTCAGAGGAACCACTAGCGATCCCCAAGTTTTTGAGTGGTGCCAAAAGGGCACCAGCGAAACTCACCACCCCGAGGCCACCGAATACCTGCACGATCCGTCGTCTGAGGAGGTTTTTCGATCCTCCGTTATCCCCAGTTACTGTTGAATCAGTCGATGACATTTGTCTTACCAGAGTTCCTCGTCGTGTTCGAGGACGATTCGATGGGGGTAGAAGAGGCGATGAACTGCAAGCACCATACCACCCAGCGACGCAAACGAAAGTGCGAGCAAGACTCCGAGTACCATTGTCTCCATTTCCAGGAAAATGCCGATCGCGAATCCGATCGACGAGACGGTCAACAGGAGACTTAACACGATGAAACCCCCAAGCAAAATCGATGAATCTGAGGGCTCGACTCGTGAAATAACCTCATGCATGGAGCCCCACCCCCCACCGCT
>JAGXLJ010000110.1 GCA_018334775.1 Halodesulfurarchaeum sp. | reverse complement strand
GCCTCGGCCAATGCCCCTGCGACTGGATCCGGTGGCTCCTCGCCGTGCTGGTCGCCCGGTGGATAGGTCAGCAATACCGCATCGTCGGTTACAGACCGAGCCACGTCATACAGCGCCTCCCCGATCGGGAGCCGATCCTCATCGGTGATGATCAGACACCGGTCGTCGGATTGCACGTCGAGACACTGGTGGATCGCCGTTTCGGCGCCTGGTTGGAACCCCATACCCGACCGTCGTCGACTCGCCGGTTAGCCTTTTTGCTCGTCGAGGGCCCGCTCGTCTTCGAGCAATTGCAGACACTGTCGGAGATGATACTGGGCTTCTGGATGGTGAATTTCTTCCAGTGCCTCTTCGAGTTGGTCGGTGACCGGTCGGTGTCCGCTCTCTGTCATACGTGTATCGTATTGGCAGATACTTCCAGATAGAGTAAAAACCTCCGTTTCTCTCGGCTCTCGAAACGGTTTTCCCGATTGCGAGGGGACTCAGGGACATGCTACAGGTGGGAATCAACGGGTACGGGACCATCGGCAAGCGGGTCGCCGATGCCGTGGCTCGACAACCCGATATGGTCGTCGAAGGTGTGGCAAAAACCAGGCCGAACTTCGAGGCGGAAGCTGCGGTCACGGCTGGGTATGACCTATACGCGGCTCTCGAAGAGCGGGCGGACCAATTTACTGCGGCCGGTATCGAGACCGCTGGGATGGTCGAGGAGCTTGTCGCCGAAAGCGACATCGTGGTCGACGCGACACCGTCGGGAATTGGTGCGCAGAACAAATCGCTGTATGCCGAGCACGATACGCCAGCGCTCTTTCAGGGTGGGGAATCGGACGACCTCGTTGACGTGAGCTTCAACGCCCGATCGAATTTCGAAGCGGCCGCCGATGCCGATTTCGTCCGGGTCGTTTCGTGTAATACCACCGGCCTTTCCCGGCTCATCGCGCCGCTCCGAGACGAATACGGGATCGACCGCGTTCGGACTACCCTCGTCCGTCGCGGGGGTGACCCAGCACAGAGCGGTCGGGGGCCGATCAACGATATCCTCCCAGAACCGAAGACGCTGCCGTCCCATCACGGCCCGGACGTCAACACGATCTTTCCCGACCTCGCGATCGACACGCTGGCGCTCAAGGTCCCAGCAACGTTGATGCACATGCATTCGATCAACGTTACGCTGGAACACGAAACCGACGCTGGAGCCGTTCGAGAGTTGCTCGCAGACGAATCCCGGCTCTGGCTTATTGCTGCGGATCTCGACGTCGACGGGGCTGGTGACATCAAGGAGTTCGCACTCGACATGGGCCGACCGAGGGGCGACGTGTGGGAAAACGCCATTTGGGCGGAGTCGATCTCCGTCGAGGGACGGGAGCTATATCTCTTCCAGGCCATCCACCAGGAATCTGACGTTGTTCCCGAGAACGTCGATGCGATCCGCGCGGTGCTCGAAACCGAGGATGCCGAAACGAGCATGGCCCGGACGAACTCGGCTCTCGGGCTCGAATAACGCCGGTATCCCCAGTCCGAAGCCTTTTGCGCGGTCGTGGCCAACTTTTTGGTATGACCCCAGACGACCGTGATGACCCCTTTGACGACATCTTTCGGGAGATAGAGCGGATGATGAATGATATGGTTGGCACGGCCGGTCCGCAGGAAGGTGAGGCACCCGGTGTTCAAGCCACCAGTCCGACTCACGTCGACGTCTACGAGGACGACGACCTCGTTCGAGTCATCGCCGACCTGCCCGGCGTGTCACGTGATGACATCTCCGTCCAATGTGACGGCGAGTACGTCACCGTCTCCGCGAGAAACGACTCGCGAACCTACGACGAACGGGTGGCCCTCCCCGCACCGGTCGACCCGGAAACAGGCAGTGGCACGTACAACAACGGCGTTCTGGAGATCACCTTCGATCGGTCCCAGTCGACGACGGATATCGATATCGAGTAACCCAGCGGTCGGCGGTCTCCCGGATTGTGGTCGCAAACACGTCGTGGACATCGTCGCCGGACTTCGTTTTCGCGTCGATTGTGGGTCGCTCGTTGGTTTCAAGGATGATTGTTCAAGACTCGGTCTCGAGAACGGCGACACCCAGAACGGGGATGTCGAGGACGGGTGTCGCTTGCGCGGCCAGTGAGCCCCCAATTTGCGAGGCAGTCTTGGCCCTATACCAGTCCTGGTGGGGGTATACCGGACCTTTTGCTGGGGTTGGCAAAACCGCACCGAAAAAACGGGCCGGGCCGATATCACTCGGAAACCGCAACCGTCGGCTGGATCAGGAAACGAGCAGTTCCTCGCCGCGCTCGACCTCGATCTTGCACGGCGGGGTAATCTTGTTGTACGCCCGGCGGAAGGCCTCTTTGACGACCGAAGCCTGTTCGACGGTACACCAGGCGGTCAATAACTGCTCACCATGGTGGACCCGTGCGGCCGTGCCCACTGGGACGCCGAAGGATTGGCGCATGCCGTCGGAGACACGGTCCGCACCTGCCCCCGTCGCCTGTTTGTTCTCGCGGAGAACCTGGTGGGGGAATTTCCGAAGGACCATTTTGTAGTTCTTTTCCCCGAGTTCCTTGATGAGATGACGGTTGGCCGAAAGGCGGGCCGATTCCAGTGATCCGTGGCGGATCTGGGATGTTTCTTGGGGGATGAGTGAGAGCTGGACGGTGTAATCGTCCTGTTCGGTGTCCAGGTCGCCCATATTGTGCTGTGCGATCTTCGAGCCCGGGATCCCGGTGATGTAGTCGCGGCGTGTATACGCCGGCTTGTCGATCTCCCGGTACATGGAGGCCGGCTTGTCGGTCATGGTTACTACTGAAAAACAGACAGAGAACGTGTATAAGGCCTTCGAAGCCCCGTCCCGGGCACTCGTAGTGGGTCTTATTAACCCCGAGGACCCTTAGATGCGATATGGAACGCCCTCGACGCCTCTTTGCGATTGGTTTCGTCCTCGTGCTTCTCCTCGCCGTGGTGCCGGCCCCCGCTGCGGCCGCAGACGTCACGCTCACCGTCACGGTCGAGACTGAGGCGGGCGATTCGGTAGCCGGCGCGGAACTGACCGCGACCTGGGACGACAACTCGACAACAGCCACGACTTTTTCGAACGGGAAAGCGTTCATCGACGTTCCCGACGGTGAAACCGTCGAACTCACCGTCGAACACGATGAGTACATGCGGAACAGTCCGCTCGTCATCGAAGAGGCAAGCGGGATGGACGTGACGATGACAGTCCACCCTATCAGTGACGCAACTATCTCGGTCCAGGACGATGGTGAGACAGTCGATGATGCCCTGGTAACTCTTTCTCAGGACGGCACGTCGGTCGTCTCCGAGCGGACGACAGATGGAACGATCGCCACTGGTGAAATCGAAGCCGGAACGTACACGCTTGCCGTCGAAAAAGCCGGCTATTACAGCGTCGAAACGTCCTTCGAGGTCCCAGGAGACGAGTCAGTCGACCGAGCGGTCGAACTCGACCGCGGCTCCGTGACCCTGCAGGTCAACGTCACCGACCCGTACTTCGATCCACCACGAGCACTGGAGGGGATTACCGTAACCGTCGACGGGGAGGGCTCGGTCAACACCCAATCCAACGGCCAGCAGCAACTCTCCGTCCCGGTGAACACGGATCTGACCGTCCGATTCGAGGCCCCTGCATACGAAACCGTCGAGCAGTCGATCGAAACGGGCGAAGAATCCATCTCACTCGCAGTCGAACTCGACCGCGCCAATGACCTGAACGTGACAGTCCACACGACCCAGGTGGTCGTCGGCCAACCGGCGTTTATCGCTGTCACCGACGAATACGATGACCCCGTCGTCAACGCGACAGTTCTCCACAACGGCGACGCGGTCACTGAAACGGATGGGGACGGGTGGGCCCGGCTCCCCATCGAAACCGCTGGCACCCATGAGATTCAGGTCGACGACGGGACTGTCACCTCGAACGTGACCGAGATCACTGCCGTGACTGCCGAGACGACGGCGCCAACAGAAACGACCACGCCGACTGAAACCGAGACTGAGGCGGGTGAAACGGAAACCACGAGTGACACGACTGGCGCGCCGATCCCAGGCTTCGGGCCGCTCGTTGCACTCTTCGGAATCGCGCTCGGAATCGGGGTTGCTGTGGTCGGGCGTCGCTCCCTGTAAATTCCCTCACAATTCATAAGCCCAGACCGTAAAGAGAGGGCCATGCCGTCCACGCTCTCTAGGGATTCGACTGGCTGTCAGGGGATGGACGAGCTGCTTTCCGGCGGGCTCCCGGCAGATCGGTTGCACGTGGTCAGCGGGCCACCGGGAAGTGGCAAGACGACCTTTTCCGCCCAGTTCATCACGGAAGGCGCCAGACGGGGCGAGGAGTGTGTCTACGTGACGATGCACGAGACGAAAGCCGAACTCGTCCAGGACATGTCCGGTTTCCAGTTCGGGTTCGAGAAAGCCATTCGCTCCTCGAATACCACCTTTCTCGACCTCACCGAGGAATCGGCCCGGCAGTCCCTGACGAAATACGGCTCAGCAGGTGGGCTTCGCAATCGACTCCCGGCCATGCTTGCTGGACTCGATGCGGATCGGGCGGTCATCGATTCGACGATGTTGCTCGATCACTTCGTCGACAATCCAGAGGAGGCCCTGACTGACTTCATTACGCGGCTCAAAGGCACCGAGACGACGATCCTTCTCGTCTCGGAGATGACCGATCCGACCGCGTATGCCGAAGAGCATTATCTCGCTCACGGGGTCGTCTTCTTCCACAATTATCTGGATGGTGGCGGGATGACCCGAGCGGTACAACCCATCAAAATGCGAGGTACACCGATCAATAGTGACATGCGACCGATCGAATTCACTGACCGGGGCGTCCAGGTCTACCCCGACCAGGACCTCGAGAGCACCTACGGATAGATGTACGACCGTCATTTCGAGACGGGGTGGGACTCGCTGACCCAGGAAGCGGCGATGTTTCGGGCCTTCGCGCTTGGAGTAGACGCGGCGCTGGACAGACCCACGAAGGGGAACTCGAGGCGCTCCC
>JAGXLJ010000109.1 GCA_018334775.1 Halodesulfurarchaeum sp. | reverse complement strand
CGGTGCTCCCGTATGCACAGGTGTTCACCGCGGTCGCGATGTTCGGTATTGTAATCGTCGCTGGTTACCTTCTGCTGGCGATGCAGCGGGTCCTCTTCGGGCCGTTCGAAGCGGACACGGACCACGAGATCGTCCCGGCAGCGGTCACTGATCGGGTTTCGATCATGGTGCTCCTGCTGATCGTCATCCTGCTTGGGATGGCTCCGGACCTGATCTACGGGATCATCCAGGATGCTGTGCAGCCGATCCTTTCAATCGGAGGTGGACTGTAAATGGTCGAACTTCCCTATCTCACGCCGCAGTACCTGTTCGCGATCACGGCCATGGCGCTGCTGATCGCTGATACGATGTTCCCGCGGTCGAAACGCCCGGACCTCCTGGCTGGCATCGCTGGCCTGGGATCGGCCCTGGTCGCACTCACGAGCGCTTGGTTCATAGCTGCCGGAACAGGGGCCCAGGCGACAATGCCTGAACTGTTCGACGGCATGCTCGTCGTCGACGGGATGAGCCTGTTCTTCACGTTCATCTTCGGCAGCGTGGCAACCCTCGTGGTGTTTGCGAGCTACGACTATCTACGTGGGTCTGAAGCCATTGCGGAGTACTACTCCCTGATCGCCCTTGCGGCACTGGGGATGAGTCTCATGGCTGCGGCGAACAACCTCGCTGCGGTCTTTGTCAGTCTCGAACTGGCCTCGCTGCCCTCCTATGGGCTCGTGGCCTACCTCAAGCAAAACGAGGGTAGTGTGGAGGCTGGGCTCAAGTACTTCCTCATCGGGGCGCTGTCCTCAGCGGTAATGGTCTACGGGATCAGTCTGGTGTACGGTGCGACTGGAACCCTGCACCTGAGCGGAATCGCCCAAGCGCTCCAGGGTGGTCTGGCAGGCCTTGATAGCGTGCTCGGACTCGGGCTGGTCATGCTGATCGGTGGCTTCCTGTTCAAGACCGCAAGTGTGCCGTTCCACTTCTGGGCCCCGGAGGCCTACGAAGGGGCGCCGGCACCGATCTCGGCGTTCATCTCGTCAGCATCGAAGGCAGCCGGTTTTGCCGTCGCCTTCCGCGTTCTTGTACAGGGCTTCCCACTCGATCTGGTTGCTGGGACTGTCCCATGGGGCTGGGTCTTCGTCGTGATCGCGATCGTGACGATGACTGTCGGGAACTTCGCCGCGGCGACCCAAGAAAACGTCAAGCGGATGCTCGCGTATTCATCGATCGGGCACGCGGGCTATGTGCTTATGGGACTGGCTGCGTTGGCCGGGCCAGGTGATGTCGGCACTCAGGCACTCGTGCTCGGTGCCGCGATGATGCACCTGCTTGTCTACGGGTTCATGAATACCGGAGCGTTTCTCTTCGTCTCGCTGGCCGAGAAGTGGAACATCGGTCGAACCTTCGAGGACTACAACGGACTCGCGAGACAGGCCCCCTACGTCAGCGTTGCAATGACGGTGTTCATGTTTAGCCTGGCCGGGCTCCCGGTCGGCGGTGGCTTCCTCTCAAAGTACGTCCTCTTCGCGGGGACGGTGCAGGCTGGCTTCTGGTGGCTGGCCGCGATCGCCGCGATCAACAGCGCATTGTCGCTGTATTACTACAGTCGGGTCGTGAAATCCCTCTGGATCGAAGACCCGTCCGATTCGCGTGACCTCGGACCGAAGCCGACGGGCATGTACGTGGCCGTGATCGGTGCAGCCGCAGTCACTGTCGCGTTGCTCTTTGCCTTCGATCCGGTGGCAGAAAGTGCGATCTCCGCCGCGTCGCTCCTGCTCGAAGGCGGCGTCTAACGAGAGAAAAGTTCTTTACCAGTTGCCGACGGAACTACGTTCGTATGGTCGACCGGCTGGTCCTTGGGTGTGGGGATCTCTGTCTGTCGCTTTCGAGTACAATTCGGGACTGGGAAGGTGAACTCCTCGTTTTGGATCCTGACGAACACCGAGTCGAACATCTTCGAGACTTATCAGTGAGTGCGGAGACGGGTGATGTCACCAAAACCGAAGCCATTCGGGCAGCGTCGATCGAACCTGACGTTATTATTGTCCTGATGGATGATCGTGAACGAGCGACTGAGGTGGCGTATGCGGCACGAGACGTGTATCCGGAGGCATATGTGCTTTCTCTGCCGGGTGTGACAGGGACGTCCAGCCAGGTGCCTGCAGCCGTCGATTCAGTTCTTTCCCCCGGGAGTATGGTGCTAGATGCGATTGACGATAATTATGGCGGAGTTCTCCACGAGCAGCTCGCTGGTCTCAGGACAACGTTACAGGGGATGAGTGGGACACTTGTTATATGCACACACGACAATCCTGACCCGGACGCACTTGGAGCGGCGCTGGCACTACGGGCGATTGCCGAGCGCTTCGAGGTTTCGGCCGAAATATGCTATTTTGGCGATATTTCCCACCAGGAGAATCGCGCATTCGTCAATCTACTCGACGTGTCACTGAGACAATTGGAGCGGCCCGCCGACATCGGTGGCGACCACTTGGCCCTTGTCGACCACTCGAGGCCCGGTGTGAACGATCAACTGCCTCAGGGAATGCCGATCGACATCGTGATCGACCACCATCCTGCAGAGGAGTTACCTGACGCCGATTTCATGGACGTTCGCTCCTCAGTGGGCGCCACCAGTACGCTGCTCATCGATTATCTGGAGAGGTATGATATCGACATTGGAACAGATGTCGCCACTGGGTTGCTGTACGGGATTCGGGTCGACACCCGTAATTTCGGACGGGAAACCACGGGCGCGGATTTCGAGGCGGCTGCCACCCTTTTGCCCCACGCCGACCTTGATGCCCTCGAACGGATCGAAAGCCCGTCAATGAGTCCATATACGCTGGAAACGATCGGTCGAGCAATCCAGAACCGTCGGGTGGAAGGGACAATATTAACGAGTTGTGTCGGATCGATCCAGAGTCGGGATTCACTCGCACAAGCGGCTGATCGACTTTTGGAACTCGAAGCCATCGACATGACGGTAGTGTATGGGTACACTGACGAGACGATTTATCTCTCGGGTCGCGCCAAGGCCGGCAGACTTGATTTGGGATTCGTGTTTCGCCGGGCCTTCGATGACATTGGGAGTGCCGGCGGGCACGAATCGATGGCTGGTGCACAACTCCCACTTGGGATTTTCGAGGCCGTCGAGACCGAAACTGAAGAGAACGGATTGCGGTCGATGGTCGCCGGACAGATCGAAAACCGGATCGACGACGCGCTGGATACACGCCGCCGGGAGCGCTGACGCAAAGATTGCCTCAAACGGCGTCTTGAGCCCGGAGGCTCAAACGAAACCTATTTTTGACGGTATCGAGATTACTCTTTCACACTATGCCAATCCGTACTGGACCCAGGCCCGAGATCCGTTTCACTTCTGTCCCGACTCAAGACTGCCCAAGCGGGCACTATCGAGGTGAGCGGTGATGGAGTTTGCAGAGCGCGTCCAGGCCGTCGAGCCGGCCGCACCGTTCGTTATCTCGAACTTGGTGACAGAAGTCGAAGCCGAGGGTGAAGACATCGTGGACCTGAGTGTCGGCCAACCCGATGTTGATACCCCACAGAACATCATCGACGCGACAAAGGACGCCCTGGATGCCGGTCATACGACCTATACCCCATCGAATGGCATCATGGAACTCCGCGAATCGATCGCCGGCTATCTACAGGATCGCTTCGACCTGGAGTACAGTTCGGAGAACATCATCGCCACACCGGGAGGCAAACACGCGCTGTACGAAACCATCCAAGCGATCGTCGATCCGGGAGACGAGGTCATCGTCATTGATCCGGTTTGGTCGTCGTACGAACCGATGGTGCAACTGGCTGGCGGCGAAGCCATCCACGTCGATACCGCGCCCTATGACTTTGCACTCGAACCGGCACTGGATGACCTCGAGGCCGCCGTCAGCGACGATACGGCCCTGGTCATGCTAAACTCCCCGAGCAATCCCAGCGGCATGGTTTTTTCCGAAGCCGCATTCGGGGGGCTTCGTGATATAGCGGTCGAGTACGACTTGCCTGTGCTTTCCGACGAGATATATGCAGAACTCATGTACGAGGACAACGAACAACGGAGCCTGGCAACGTTCGATGGTATGATGGAGCGGACCATCACAATCAACGGAGTATCCAAGACCTTCTCCATGACGGGCTATCGGCTTGGCTTCATGGCTGCGCCGACTGACCACACGACTCAGGCCGGCAAGGTCCACTCCCATTCGGTGTCCTGTGCCTCGAACTTCGTCCAGCGGGCCGGAATCGAGGCGCTCGAAAACACCGATGTCGACGCGCTGACCGACGATATGATGGAGACATTCGAGGCCCGGCGTGACCTGTTTGTCGAACTGCTCGAAGAGCGGGGTATCGACGTTCCCGTTCCTGAGGGGGCCTTTTATGTAATGTTCCCCATCGAATCAGACGACGATATGCAGTATTGCAAAGACGCAGTCCGCGAGGCTGGCGTCGGTCTCGTTCCGGGCCAGGCCTTTGGGACGCCGGGTTATGTGCGAGCCTCACTCGTCGAAACCGAGGACCGCATCCGGGAAGGGATCAAACGGCTGGAGGACGCAGGCTTTCTCTGAGTTAGCGACACGCCCCTGACGTTCGCAAAATTTCGGCAGACCCCGACCTTCAAACACGACCGACAAACACAGTTACCCATGGCAACACAACCGACCGTCTACGTCACACGACGCATCCCGGATGCCGGGATCGATCGACTCGAAGAAAAGTACAACGTGCACGTCTGGGAGGAAAAGACCCCGCCGTCGAAAGACCATATCATCGAGACGCTTGCGGATATCGAGGCTGAGGGACTGCTCTGTCTCCTCTCGGATGAGATTGATGGCGAAGTCATGGACGCGTCACCGAATCTCAAAGTCATCTCGACGTTCTCAGTCGGCTACGACCACATCGACATGGATGACGCCGCAGACCGGGACCTTCCGGTCGGTCACACCCCAGGTGTGCTCTCCGAAACGACCGCCGACTTCGCCTGGTCGCTTTTGATGACGACGGCGCGCCGAACTGTCGAGGGCCAAGTCCTCCC
>JAGXLJ010000108.1 GCA_018334775.1 Halodesulfurarchaeum sp. | reverse complement strand
AAATTCGAGAGATGGCCTTCGACGGCGTTCCGGAGATGTTCGGGTACTCGACCCTCGTCATCGATCAGGTCTCGTGCCTCCTCCAAGGCCTCGGCGAAGTCGGTGTAGGTGGGATCGTCCGGGTCGTTGAGTTTGAGCGTGTGTGCAAGTGAGACGTCCTTGTTCTTCGAGTGAATGAACTCCACGACGTCAGGATGAGAAATACGCATGACCGCCATCTGGGCCCCTCGGCGTGTGCCACCCTGGGCGATCGTTTCGGTCATCTGGTCGAAGGTGCGCATGAAGGTAATCGGGCCTGAGGCTATCCCCCCAGTCGAACCGACCGTGTCCCCATATGGCCGGAGCTTCCAGAACGCATAGCCCATCCCGCCGCCGCTTTGGAACGTCAAGGCGGCCTCTTTGGCGGTCTCGTGGATGTCGGCAAGATCGTCGTCCGGTGAGTTGACGAAACACGCCGACAGCTGTTGGAGTTCGTTCCCGGCGTTCATCAGCGTCGGGGAGTTCGGCATGAACGACAACGTCGACATCACCCCTTCGTACTCCGCAGCGAGCGATTCGACGTGCTCCCTGATCTCATCGGGAACTTCGGGAACAACGGTCTCGTAAGCGAATTTGTTGACGATTTCCGGAGTGAGTTCGGTCTCGACGTCGTCTTTGACAGTGGTTCCGGAGCCGAAAACCTCCGCGGCGAGTTCGTCCCGACGGGGGTGGTCGGGTTTGAGCTGATCGGGCCCGACGGTAACCTCCGTATCGCGTTTTGCGGCTTCGTAGGGGACCTCCGCGAGGGCGATGTTCCGGGCGACCCGGACGAAAAGGTCCTCCTGGTCCTCCACAAGTTCCCCTTCAGCGTCCTGTTTGAGATACCGAGCAGGGAGGATGTTGTGATAAGCGTTTGCCGTGAGTCGGTCCGCGAGTGTGTCACCGGTGACCCGTTTGACGGGAAGCGTGTACTCCCCGGTCTCGTCCGTGCTCATCTCGATACCTCCTGTGTCAGTCGTGAATGTCCCATGTGCATGTATTGTGGCCGGTGCCGGTCCAACCCCCTTTGACCGGCGAGTGCGCATTTGCGCCCTCCGGGTGTGGGTTCCTCGCCACACCCGGTGGGTATGTAACCACTACTTCGGTAACGGGGGCACCAGTATAAGCCTATTCCCAGCGGACCGAAAGTGGAAACCGTGGGGAGGACTCTCAAGACCGGCGATCTCCTCCGGACTCGTTTTCGTCGAAACCGACTGGTTACCCGCTCTCGACGCCCTGCAGGAAGTTCCTGATGAGATCGTGGCCCACGGCAGTCAAGACACTTTCCGGATGGAATTGAACGGCGGTGATCGGATGCTCGCGATGCCGGATCGCCATCGGAATTGACTCGTCATCCTGATTAGTTCGGGCCGTGATCTCGAATTCGGCGGGGACCGAGAGCGCAACGAGAGAGTGATAGCGGCCCCCCTGAAACCCCTCTTCGATTCCGTCGAAGATCCCACGGCCATCGTGCTCGACTGGGGCCGCCTTTCCGTGAACTGGTTCGGGTGCCGTTCCAACGGTTCCACCATACACCGACACAGCCGCTTCCATGCCCAGACAGACTCCCAGCGTGGGTACCGACTGTGAGACCTCGCGGAGGACCGGCGCTGACACCCCGATGTCCCGCTCGTTTTCAGGATGCCCAGGGCCAGGACTGATGAGGATAGCATCCGGCGATTCGGCCCGCACAGCCCCGATGTCCATGGAGTTTTTCAACACGACAGTTTCGGGACGGCTCCCATCCGGGAGGCGGGTCTCGGACACGTACTCAACCAGGTTGTACGTGAACGAATCGTAGTTGTCGATGACGAGAATCTTCATTGGGGGGACTCCGGTGGGGCTTCGATGGCTGTCAGAGCAGTCAATGCCCCATTCATCTTCGCTTCCGTTTCCTCGTATTCGCTCGGGGGATCGGAATCGGCAACCACTCCCGCGCCGGCCCTGACTCTGAGTAGATCCGGGATACCATGCTCGATGGTTGCGGTCCGGATCACGATGGCCATGTCTGCATCCCCCTGCCAGGAGACGTAGCCGACCCCACCACCGTAAACCCCTCGCGGTTCCGTTTCGAGTTCGTCGATGAGTTCCATCGCCCGGATCTTTGGGGCGCCCGAAAGTGTCCCCGCTGGAAAACACGCCCGAATCGCATCGAAAGCGTCCTGATCGTCACGGAGTTGCCCCGTCACTGTCGACTCGATGTGCTGGACGTGACTGTACTTCAGCACCCGCATGAACTCATCGACGGACACGCTGCCCGGGCGGGACACGCGTCGCACGTCATTTCGGGCCAGGTCCACCAACATCGTATGTTCTGCCCGCTCCTTGTCGTCCGCGAGCATTTCACCGGCCAATCGGCGATCTTCGGCGGGGCTCGACCCTCGTGGACAGGTCCCGGCGATCGGGTTGTTCAGGACGGTTTCTCCGGCGACCGAGACGAGTGTCTCCGGACTAGCCCCGACGATGGACCGGTCGCCATGGGAAAGCAGGTACATGTACGGTGAGGGATTCACCGCTCGCATCGACTCGTACAACGCGACGGGATCGATGTCACCGCTCAGTTCTCGCGTGCGCGAGATAACTGCCTGATACACCTCGCCCTCGTTGACGGCCTGTTTTGCGTTTCCGACCGCCTCCTCGTACACGGCCCGGTCACCAGTGCGCTCATCAGTTCGGTGAAACGTTCCCGCGGATGGGGCCGTGGCCCCCTTCAGACGCTCCGTGACGGAATTCGCTTCGGCCACCAACTCCGAATAGACGGTCCTTGGGTCCGCTGTCGGAGGAACGACCGGGGTGAAGACGAGTGTGACTGACTCCGCCACGTGATCGAACACAAGCGTCCGCGTCGAGAGCGCAAACTGGGCGTCCGGGACACGCTGTTCCGGTCGTTCGAGACCGACTTCCTCCAACCAGAGGTCATACACCGCATCGTAGGCCAAGAAGCCGACCACGCCACCGGAAAGCAGTTGTCGATCCCCGTCTGGAAACCCCCGCCGTTCGATATCGGGGAGCGCTCCCCGCAGGCGGTCGAGCACGTCACCCTCACCAGGGCTTACGAGTTTGGCTGCGAAAGAATCGCGCAATTGTTCGACGCGGTCTCCCTCCGCATCGAGGGTAATGACCGCGTCCGGATCGTAGCCGACAAAGGAAAACCGTGCGTGGCGATCCGTCGACCCACCAGCCGAAAAGGCATCGACTGGGTCACTAGCAGCCGTCTTTTCGCCGCTTTCGAGGAGAAAGCTGTAATCGCTGTCCGCATCCAAGGCAACTGCCGCCGAGAGTGGCGACACGTCGACCGGGAGTTCTGCAGCGACCCGCGCAACGACAGGTTCAGTACCCGACACGAGTTCGACAAACTCGGATTCGGAGATAGAAAGCGGATTCATGGAGTGCTCCCCGCCGAGGTTGCGGCTTCGACAAACTGTCTGAGTCGCGCTGGATCCTTCCGGCCGGGTTCGATTTCGACGCCAGATGCGACATCGACCGCGTAGGGATCGACCATTTCGACGGCCGCATCGACGTTTGCTGGAGTCAGCCCTCCTGCCAAAATGATCGGAGCCTCGAGGCCCCCCAAGTCGCGGGTGACACTCCAGTCGTGAGTTCGACCCGTCCCCCCGGCCCCACGTTCATCCGACGAATCCACGAGAACGGCGTCGGCCACAGTTGCATACTCTTCAATATCGGGGTTGCCGTGGTCGACCGACGCAATGGTCGTGATTCCGGCCTCCGCAAGTTCACCTACCGCACTCGGGGAGAGGCCACCATGGATTTGAATGGCATCCGGGTGGACAATATCAATTAGCTCCCGCGCCCGGTCGACGGAGTCCGGCATCGTGACGAGGACGCTGCTGACGAAAGGCGGGACAGTCCCCACGAGCGAGGCCGCGTTGCTGGGTGAGACTTCCCGGGGCGTCTCGACGGGGACGTCGACGATGGTTCCCACCGCGTCGACCCCCACCGACACCGCTGCGCTCACGTCCTCCTCATTTGCAAACCCACAGACTTTCACGCGGGGCATATCAGGCTGCTGGTACCTCTGCAAGCTCGGCGAGTTTCGAGCGGGCCGCCCCCGATTCGATCGCCTGCAGGGCTGCTTCGGCCCCATCGACCAGCGAAGAAGCCTCGCCAGCGACATAGATGGCTGCACCGGCGTTAGCCAAAACGATATCCCGCATGGGGCCGTCGGCGGTCCCGTCGAGAATTCGTCGGAGATAGGTGGCGTTCTCCGCTGGACTGCCCCCAGCGACCGTTTCGATCCCGGCCTGAGAGACGCCCATATCCGACGGCTGGAGTGTGTATTCCTCGATCGACTCGCCCCGGACCTCTGCCACTATCGTCTGGTCGTGGATCGCGATCTCGTCGAGCCCCGACCCGTGGACGACCAAGGCATGTTCCACGGGCATGTGAGCAAGCGCCTGTGCGATCAGCGGAACCAGATCGGGATCATACACTCCCAGGACCTGTGCGTCCGCCCCGGCAGGATTGGTCAGCGGACCGAGCACGTTGAATACCGTTCGCATGCCGAGTTCCTGACGCGGCCCGATGACGGCCTTCATCGCTGGGTGGAATACGGGCGCGAGCATGAATCCAATTCCTGACTGCTCGATCGCTTGCTCGACAGCCGGTGGCTCAGCCTCGACCGAAACCCCGACCTCCTCAAGGACGTCTGCACTTCCGGAGGACGAGGAGACCGAGTAATTGCCGTGTTTTGCGATCGGGACGCCCGCCCCGCTCGCGACGATGGCACTCGCGGTCGAGACGTTTATCGTGTCGTATTCGTCGCCCCCAGTTCCACACGTGTCAACCAGCGGAGTGCGTTCGGGATCGATGGTTCGGGCTGCGTTTCGCATTCCTTGTGCGAACCCGGCAATCTCCGCTTCGGTTTCTCCCTTTGCCCGGAGTGCGGCCAGCAAGGCTCCGATCTGTGCGTCGGTTGCGTCTTCGAAGACTGCTGTTGCCGCGGAGCGGGCCTGTACAACGCTCAGATCCTCGCCTGCGGCAACCCGTTCGATATATCCCCC
>JAGXLJ010000107.1 GCA_018334775.1 Halodesulfurarchaeum sp. | reverse complement strand
CGCTGCCACACCAATTGGTACCGTTAAGTCATGGAAAAATAGCCATCAAGAAAGAATGTTGCAAAATTTATCCCTTGTATGTAGCAGTGGGTCCGGCAAATTTTTTAATCCTCAAAATTATGATGTTTGAGTCGTTGAAAGTACTAACCCCACCATACTGAGTAGACGAGGTTGGCCAAGTCGAAGAGATTCTCACCAACGGATTCGTGAAACTCCACTGCCTGTTCCTTTTTCACCACGCAACCCGGAGCATAGCCCATGCGCGCAGCCGTCTTTCGTGGCCCTGGCGAGATCGCCATCGAAGAGGTCCCCATGCCCGAGATAGACTCACCGACCGACGCCGTCATTCGAGTCACGCACACTGCGATCTGTGGATCTGACCTCTGGTTCTACCGGGGCCAGACCGACATGACGGAAGGCGAACGGGTCGGCCACGAGCCAATGGGAATCGTTGAGGAAGTCGGCGAGGAAGTCACCTCGGTCAAACCGGGCGACACGGTCATCGCTCCCTTTGCCATCAGCTGTGGTGAGTGTGAGTTCTGCCGAAAGGGGCTGTATACCTCCTGTGTCGAAGAGGAGTCCTGGGGCGGCGAGAATGGCGGCGGGCAGGGTTAGTACGTCAAAACGCCCTACGCCGACGGATCGCTAGTCAAGGTGCCGGATGAACACGCGGACGACGAGGGGACCCTCGAGAAACTCCTACCCTTGACAGACGTACTCGGGACCGGGCACCATGCCGCCGTAAGTGCGGAGGTCGGCCCGGGTGACACTGTCGTCGTCATTGGTGACGGGGCGGTCGGGCTCAGTGGCGTGCTCGCTGCCCAGCGGCTCGGAGCCGAGCGAATCATCGCGATGGGCCATCACGAGGACCGGCTCGAAATTGCCGAGGAATTCGGGGCGACCGAAACGGTCGCGGAACGGGGCGACGCCGCCATCGAGCGCGTGCAGGAACTCACCAACGGCGGCTCGAATCACGTGATGGAGTGTGTCGGTGCCTCCGCCTCGATGAACACCGCTATCGAGGTCGCCAGACCAGACGGCACGATCGGCTACGTCGGCGTCCCATACGGTGTCGAAACCGATGGACTCGACCTGCTCTCGATGTTTCGTAATAACCTTACACTGCAAGGCGGAGTCGCACCGGTTCGAGACTATGCCGAGGAACTCATGGCCGACATTCTGGGCGGAACACTGGACCCGTCACCGATCTTCACGAAAACGGTCGATTTGGACGGCGTCCCCGAGGGATACGAGGCCATGGATCAACGGGACGCGATCAAAGTGCTCGTCAAAATGTGAGGCCCACAGATGACCCGCTATTGACAGACCGTCCCGCTATCCGTCGGTAAACGCCTCGATCAAATCCTCGCCGTCCACGTATGGAATCTCATTGGTATCGGCGTAGGTTCTGGCCTTGTCAATCGTGAGGGCCTCGCCGGTCGAATCGTCGAGCATCTCACAGACGACCGCAGCCGGGGGGCGTTGGGCTTCGTGGGCCAGCGCGACTCCCATCTCGGTGTGGCCCCGCCGATCCGAAAGCCCGTATCGCGAGGCTCGCAAGAGGTGGACGTGTCCCGGGGCACGGAACTCCCGGGGGAAATCGACCGATTCGGGATCGGCCGCGGCTTCGCCAAGCCGGCTGATCGTCATCGCCCGGTCCTGATCCGTGATGCCCGTGTAGGTATCCCGGTGGTTGACCGTAATGGAAAACGAGGAGCGCTCGTCGTAACCCAGGTGATCACTTTCCGCGACGGGGTGGTCGATTTCGTCGGCCAGGAACGGCAAATCGAAGACATCTGCGACCTCCGGGCCCAGTGCGACACACACCAGTCCGCCAGCATCGTTGCGCAACCGTGAGAGGGCTGGTGCATCGACGTCTGCTGCTGGATACACCATATCGACTTCGCCCTCGCGGTCATCGAAGTCGTGGATCAGCACCGGCTTCCCGGCCGCGAAGGCTTCGACAGCCCGTTGGACTGACGTTTGCTGAGCGGGTACCTCACGCTGATTCGACATGGACACTCACCTCGTCACCGTCAAGCAGGCCCAGTTCGTCGCGGATGCGCTCCGGGCCGATGATCTCGAGTTCGTCCGTTTCGTGGTGGGTTCGGTCGGGCACAATCACATGGGCCCCGTCAAAGATGGGGCCCTCGACGGCCTCGACAGTAGCTGGATAGCAGGTCGCAGCCCCGTAGGTCCGCTCCTCGTCTTCCCATTTCGTGATGTCAATTCCTTCTAAGGAGGCCAAAATCGAGCGTTCGCGTTTGCTCTTGGCCGTCAGCGACACGTTGAGCGTCCCCGGATACGGATCGTAGCCCAGTCGTTCTTCGAACTGGATTTTGTACCCCGGAAGTGTGACATAGTGACGACCCTCACCCATCCCTGTCGTGATTTCGCCGTGGAGTTCGAGCGTGCCTTTCGCCTCGAAAATCGCCCGATAATCCTCGTATTCGGCTTTCAAAAGCCCGATTCCCGTCTCGGTGACCTCGATGAACTGGCCGTCTCCGGCTTGCTCCCGGTTGATACAGTCCGCATCCTCCAGAGCCTGCAGCCGACGGGAGGCAGTCTGGGTCGAGACCTCCAGGTCCGCCGCGAGGTCACTTCCCGAGACTTTGATCTCCCCGCGATGGCCCCCTTCCAGTGCCAGGAGTTTGAGGACGGCCAACTCGTCAAAGCCGACGGCGAGACTGCCGGCATCGACTACCATGCATCGGACTTGGTCGTTTCACGGGATAAGGTTACCGAATTTGAGACGGGTTCCAAATATGTTATAGCCTGCCGACTGCAGGCGGTCTTACTGGTCTCCGCCAGCTAGTTCGGGGACCATGGTGTCCGAATCTCTGGCCAGCATGGCGACGTTGGAGGGGTTGGCCTCCCGGAGCACGTTGAAATCGGGGAGGTGCTCCTGGACCGAACGGGCAAACTCAACGACTTCTTCGTGGTCCGGCATGGCATCACGGTCGAGGCGGTCGCGGGAGGACCCCACGTGCATGTAGCCCTTGATCTCAATGAAATCCGGGTCGGCCTCCCTGTACAGGTTCGCGTAGCCCGTCGGGTCTGCCATGTTTTCGCCCGCGACGAGTGTGGTCCGAATCGTGGTTCGACTCTCATGGTCTTGTAGTACAGCCAGTGACTCCATGAGGTCCTCCCAGGCGGTCGCTTCGCGGGGCCGAACCACCGATTCGTAGGTCTCGCGGTCGGGAGCGTCCAGACTCACGTACAGCTGTGTGGGTGCGGCCGCCTGGAGCACGTCCGGGCGCGTCCCGTTGCTCACCAGAAATGTGGTGAACTCCTGGTCGTGATAGGCCTCGATCAGTTCGGGGAGGTGGGGATACAGCGTCGGTTCGCCGTCCAGGCTGATGGCGACGTGTTTGGGCTCATTTGCCTCGTCGAATCGGTCCGTGGGAACATCGTCGTTCCCGCCAAACCCGGCCAACAGTTCCCGCTGAAGTTCGATCGAGGCCGTCACAACCGACTCAGGGTCCTGCCAGTCGGCGTCACCGAGTTCGTAGGTATGACCCGCATGATCCCGCCAGCAAAACACACACCGCTCGTTGCAACGAACGACCGGTGTCATCTGGAGGCAGCGGTGGGACTGGATACCGTAAAATTTGTGTTTGTAACAGGTCCCCTCGCCCCGAAGTGCGTTTTTCGTCCACCCGCAGGTCTGGACGGCCGTGTTTCCGATGGTGTGATAGTTCGGCCCCGAGACCTGCTGGGTCATCGGCGTGGTTTGGCAGTGAACAGGCAAAAGAATGGTGCTCCCGGCGACTAGGAGGGCGCATGCAGAACCCCTATAGGCGGTGCCCGATACCCATCGCGTATGTTGTTGGACTTTCGCGAGGAGGTCGAGTCCGCCCTCGCCACGGCGCTTGACAGCCTCGATTTCCCCGGCGAGGATCTCGGGGTCGAGACCCCGCCCGAAGAAATGCCCGCAGTCCTCGCTTCGAGCGTGGCGTTTCGGTTGGCCGGCCCCGCAGAAGCGCCACCCCCAGAAGTCGCTGCGAACATCGCCGCCGAAATCGAGACGGAATCGCTCACCTCCGTCGGTGCCGTCAAAACAAAAGGGCCCTACGTGAATTTCCACCCGTCGGCGACGTACTACGCTGAGACGCTCGATGCGGCACAGTCGGATGACTACGGCCAATTGCCCGAGAAAAACGAATCAGTCGTCGTGGAGCATACGAGTGCGAACCCTACCGGACCGGTCCACGTCGGACGAGCCCGAAACCCGGTGCTCGGGGACGCCATTTCCCGAATCATGGCGGCCGCTGGCTACGACGTCGACACGCATTACTACGTGAACGACGCCGGGCGCCAGATCGCCGTCTTCACGTGGGCCTACGAGACTTTCGAGGAAGACGAACTGCCTGAACCGGAGCGTTCCAGCCCCGAGTACGAGATGGTCCGATACTACCGCAAGGGAACGTCCTTCCTGGAAGACGGACCCGAAGACGCGGTCGAGGATGCCGAATCCGAGATTCAGGCCATCATGCAGGGCCTCGAATCCGGCGATGAGGACACCTACGAACGGGTGGGCGACGTCGTTGACACCGTCCTCGCCGGCATGCAGCGGTGTCTCCAGCGGCTCCCGGCGACATTCGACGAGTTCGTCAAGGAGACCCGCTTCATGCGGGACGGCAACACCGAAGCCGTCGCCCACCGGTTGGAAGAAAGCGGTCTGGCCTACGAGGACGAAGGAGCCTGGCATCTCGACCTCTCCGATCGGGGTTTCGAGAAGGACCTGGTCTTCATGCGGTCTGATGGTACCAGCCTCTACACGACCCGCGATCTGGCCCACCACGAATGGAAGTTCGTCCACTACGACCGGGCCGTGACCGTCCTCGGCGAGGACCACAAACTCCAGGCGAGACAACTACAGGCCGCACTCGACATTTTGGGGAACGATCCGGAGCGACTCACCGACGTGATTTATTCGTATGTAAACCTCCCGACCGGGAAGATGAGCACCAGGGCCGGGACCGGCATCGACCTCGATGACCTGCTCGACGAGGCCGTGAACCGGGCCCGAGAGGCCGTGGAGTCCCCTTTCT
>JAGXLJ010000106.1 GCA_018334775.1 Halodesulfurarchaeum sp. | reverse complement strand
CGGGCAACGCGATGATTGCCGAGCCGATGGTGACAATCAGCGTCCCACTCACGAGCGGCAGTACGCCGTAACTGCCGCCGATAATGGGGCTCCAGTCCGTGCCGGTGAAAAAGGCGATCGGCGAGACCTCCGTCCAGAACGTGAGCGCTTGTCCGGAAAGCGACAGGATGATACCGACGGTGACGAGGATCGTAAGCACGGCACTTGCCGCGATTAGTCGGCCATACAGGCGTTCCTTCCGCACGATAAACCCGTTCCGCTGGATGGGGTCAGATGCCGGATTCGGTTCGTTGCTCATATATTACTAAAGGGTTAGTCACGATGGCTATGCCAGAACTCCCTGTCCGTTAGCCACTGTATTCGTACTCGCCAGCGATGCCCGCCTCGAGGTTCGCGAGGTTGTCCTCAACCATCTGAGCGCTGCTCGGGACGTAGCCGATGTCCTCGGCGACGTAGTCCTCGTCGGCCTCGTTGATGTAGAAGCGGATGAACTCCTGGAGGTGGTTTTTCTCCTGGAGCTTGTTTTGGTTCGCGTAGAAGAACAGCGGACGGGCGAGAGGATAGTTGCCGCTCTTTGCGCCTTCAAGGCTTGGTGGAACCGGGTCGCTGCCGTCCTCGCTGAGGCTGAGCGCTTTGACCGTGTCCGGGTTATTCACGTAGTACGCGAAGGGGAGGTAACCGAACGCAAACTCGTTCCCGGCGATGCCCTGTGCGATCAGGTCGTCCTCCTCAGTTCCCTCGAAGTCGTCGCGGATCTCCTGATCCGATTCGGTCTCTCCAACGACCCTTCCGATGAAGTAATCGTAGGTGCCCGACGTGCTCGCCGGACCGTAGAGGTCAAACGGCTCGTCCGGCCAGTCCGAGTTGACGTCTGACCATGTTTCGGGCTGGGTGTCCGGCGACCAGATAGTCTGGAGGTCCTCCAGCGATATCGAGTCGAGCCAGTCCGCGTCGTTATTGACGACGACGGTGAGCGCGTCCTGCGCGATCAAGAACTCGACCGGCTCGTGGCCGTTGTCGCGGCAGCGCTGAAGCTCTTCGTCTTTGATCGGGCGGCTCGCGTTGTTAATGTCGCTGTCGCCGGGGATGTACACGTTCTCAAACCCGCCGCCGCTGCCGTCCCGGGTGAGGTTGAAATTCACACCGTCGTTTTCTTCCTTGAAAAGCCGACTAACCTCCTGGGCGACCGGGTACACCGTACTACTACCCGAAATGCGGATTTCTCCGGAGAGGGCTTCGCCGCCGTTCGAGCCGCCGTCGGATTCGCCATTACTCTCGTCGCCTCCGTTACTGCTACACCCGGCGAGCCCGGCAATACCGGCCGCGCCAGCGCCGACGAGGAATTTTCGCCGCGAAACAATGCCCGACCGTCCGGTTGAGTCCTGAACCATCACATACGTCTCAGGGTGGGTGGTACAAGAACTATTATAATATTGATATGTAGTGGTATGAGCGGGGGGTACCACTCCCGGGCCCCATGTGTGTGAATAGTGAACTATATAGATGCGGACGGGATTGAAGCCATTTCTAACGAACTGGACCCCCTAAAACTAAGACATCCGTCTTCGCGTGATTTGCGGTTTGGTTCTCTGTCACTCTCAGTCATTTTTCCGCTCAGAGCGGCTGTCCCACCGACCACCGCGAACGCTGAGGTCCCAAGAGGGGACAGTTTGCTGGCCTTTCCCCCCGATCGCTTCGTCGCCGGCGCGCAGCGCCGTCTGCCAACGGGACCTTCGGTCCCACCCCCCTCGCGAGAACGAGATTACGGCCACCCGAAACCGCCAAATCCAGCCAACCACCACGTTTGATCCAGCTTTTGCGAGCGACGGAGCGGTTGCTCCGTCGCGAAGTAAAAGGTGGGTGTAAGTGGGCCGGCGCGAATTTGAATCGCGGTTACGGCCACCCGAAGGCCGAAGGATACCAAGCTACCCCACCGGCCCGCAGGCGAAAAGATGGGATGACACGGGTTTAACGTTTCGAAACCGAGCACTCAGATCGAATAGCCCTCCGTGTCCAGGTAGTTGTGCACGACCGAGATCACGTGATCAGCGTGCAGGGCTTTCGGACCGACGCTCACCCGTTTTGTGGTGTATTCCTCGAGAAGGTCGTGTTCAGCAGTCGTGAAGTCCTGGTGATCCGAGAGCACGAAGGCGGGGTTCTCCGGCGGTTCGACGTCTGCCAGCGGGGTGCCCTCCTCGTGAAGTTGGATGATCGCCCCCTCACGGGCGGTGGCTTTGAGCACGTCCTCGAACCCGCGATTGGAGACGTATATTCCCGGCGTGGACTCGACCTCGCTGTGCCCGATCGCCTCCGCCCGGGAATCCAGAGCCTGACGCAGCAAGCCGGCGATGTTCCGCTCGTCGGGGTTCATATAGCGTAATTCCACTCCTTCGAGTCGGATCGTGACCGTATCCGAGAGGACCAGAAACACCCGCACCGACTCCCGAAGTCCGTGCGAGAGGAAAAACGCCGAGTTGACACACCGTGCAAGCACGTCCAGCCGACCCGCGGCACCCGCCAGGTCGTCGAGACTGAAATCGGGGTCTGTGGGGGCAGTATGCCCGAGGACGATAAATCGGCGCATATCCGACCAACGAGGCCCGCTTAGGAAGTCGTTTCGCCTCGAATCTCGGCCCGGCGGTCGGGAATGAGGTCGAGTTCGGGCTCGACGTCGCCGAGGACCAGCAGGCTCCAGTGCCGGAGGTAGGTCTGGACTGGGACCTGAACCAGCGCCCACGCCACAATTGCCAAAAGGGCTGCGGGGATCGCGACCACCGCCGCCCAGAGCGGACCCAAGGCGAGGAGCACCACGATCACCGGCAGCGCGATTGCGACTCCGATGACCGCCATGACGATGCCCACAATGATTCCGATGGCGATCATGAGGAAGAGACCGACGAGGAGATACACCAAAAAGTCCGTCCAGGCCGACTTGAAAACGCCCCAGAACCGCTTCCAGGCCGAGAGGAGCCCACGGTCCTCCAGGAGCATGATCGGGGCCACGAAGGCCGTCGTGAGGACGTAGACAATCGAAGCGACGATTCCCAGGACGATGAAGACGGGGATCAGGAAGACCAGAAGCAGGAGCGGGCCCGCCGGTGAAACCCCGGTCAGAATCGGTCCGAGAACGAGCAAGAGCAACCCGCCAAACACCAGGAGTGTGGCCAGCCCAAAGAGAACGCGGAAAGCAAAGAGCCGCGTCCCTGGACCGGTGTTCGCGCTCGTGTAGTCCCGTACATGAACGGCATCAGTCCGCAGCGACTCCAAGAACGTGAACTCAAAGGTCGCCGCGAGCCATTGCAGAGCGAGGACGACGAGGAACCCGATTGTGATGATGCCGAGGATGAACACCAGGTTGTCGGAAAGCGTGGCTGTGAGGTGGTCAAGTGCGGGACCGAGTTCTGTCCCATCGCCGGGCGTGGGCTCGGGACTCGAACTCAACGGTCCCTGAAAGCCACTGGTCGGCGCTCCGCCGCCGCTGCTACCTGCAACGAACAGGGACAAAAGCGCCAGCCGGAGCCAGCGTCCCCACTCGACGGGGAGGAGAAACGACCGGGTCGCCCGGTAGGCGTCCGAAAGGTCATCGACTGCGTGGAGGGCCATACAGGTGCATCGGGCTCGGCGGTCACAAAGAAGTGGCTATTCTGTCAGTAACGGCCGATAGTTCGACTGGTCGACTGACGACCCAGGGACCGAAGCATACGAACCGCTCCCCGGGATAGAAGGGGACATGAGTCTCCTTCACGACGCGGCGGCGGTCCTCGAGGCTGGCCCGATCTGTGACGCCTGTCTCGGTCGACCCTTTGCCCATTTGAGCCACGGCCTGACGAACGAGGCCCGTGGCCGCGGGCTCCGGATCTCCGCTGCGCTCGACGCCGACGAGCCGTTCGAGGAACCGGACGACTGCTGGGTCTGTGACGGCGAAACCGCCACCTTCGACGACTGGGCCGAGCGTGCAATCGAGGCCATCGGAGAGGTTACGTTCGAAACGTATCAAGTCGGATCCCGAGCCTCCCCGCTGATCGAGGAAAACGAGACGCTGCTCCGCGAGCTAGCCGACCTCCCGGAGGATGCCGGCGAATGGTTCAACTCCGAGATGAATCGAGAAGTCGGGAAACGAGTCGGGATGGCGACCGGCGGCGAAGTGGATTTCGAGCGGCCGGACGTCCAACTGCTCATCGACGTCGCCGAAGATACCGTCGAAGCCACGGTGAACTCCGCCTTTGTCTATGGCCGGTATCGAAAGCTCGAGCGGGGCATCCCGCAAACCGAGTGGCCCTGCCGGGAGTGTGGCGGGTCGGGTACTCGCGCCGGCGAGCCCTGTGTCTACTGTGATGGATCGGGCTATCAGTATCCCGAATCGGTCGAACAGTTGACTGCGCCCCCGATCCAGGAGGCGATGGCAGGCACCAATTCAACCTTCCACGGCGCTGGGCGCGAAGACATCGACGCCCTGATGCTGGGGACGGGTCGGCCCTTCGTCGTCGAGGTCGAAGCACCCCGCGAACGCTTCCCAGACATGGAGGCACTTGAGGAGTCGGTCAACGAGTTCGGCGACGAGAAAGCCGAGGTCGAAGACCTGCATCTCGTGACCTACGAGATGGTCGAACGGGTCAAACGCCTGCCCGCGTCAAAGACCTATCGAGCGACCGTGGCATTCGACGAGTCGATCGACGAATCGACCCTCGAATCGTCCCTGGACGCCATTGACGGGACGACAGTCGAGCAGGAAACACCCACAAGAGTTGACCATCGCCGCGCGTCGAAAGTGCGGACGCGGACAGTCTATGACATCTCCGGCAGTCTCGAGACCCCGACCGAGGCAACCATCGAAATTCACGGAGAGGGTGGGCTCTACGTGAAAGAGCTCGTGAGTTCGGACAATGGACGGACGACACCGAGCCTGGCTGGTGAACTCGGAATCGATTGCCATCTCGATACACTGGACGTCCTAACAGTGGAAGGCGAGGATGAGCCCTTCGAAGACGAGGAGTACTTCAGAGAGCCCCCAGCCTGAGGCCTGTCGAAACGCCTAACAATCGAGTCGCCGATGACACAGG
>JAGXLJ010000105.1 GCA_018334775.1 Halodesulfurarchaeum sp. | reverse complement strand
TCCTATAAAGCACCTGATTGTGCCGCCAACTGCCTGTCACTCCTCCTGACTGTCGATTCGAGTCCCCGCTGTCGCTCCTGCGAGAAAGTCTTCTAATCCCGCCAGGTCGAAAATCTGCGCGCCGGTATCTAATTCGAGTAACGAACGAACCTTTCCGGCCATGCCCCCGGTCACGTCGGTGGCCGAACTCCCGCCGAGCACCTCTCTGACGGCCTCGAACTCGTGGATTTCCGGAATTACGGTCTCGTTCTCGTCGAGAACTCCGGGGACGGTCGTACAGAGCCCGACTGCATCTACCTCCAGATCTTCGGCGACACTCACCACTAATTCGTCTCCGCTGACGATGGTTGCTCCCGACTCCGCTGTCACGATCACGTCCCCGTGGAGTACCGGAACAAACCCCTCTTCCAGCATTGTTTCGAGGTGTGCGGTTGGGAGCACGATATCGCCGTTTCGATTTCGAGACCCGGCTGAAAACGGCCGAACGGGGACGGCTGGGATTTCTTCAGCCGCCAACGCATCGAGGACGGCTCCGTTCAATCGACCCATCGCCGCGTGTATCTCTCGAATCGCTTCGGTGTCCCTGGTTCCCGTCTCGATGGCGACGTCTGCGCCTTTGGCCGCGGGATGTCCGAACGATCCGCCACCGTGGACGATTACGAGATTCGAGACGGTCGCGTCGCGAATGGCCGCTGCCGCTTCGACCAGGCGGTCCGTGTCGACAGTTTCTGGCTTTTCCTTGTCCGTGATAACACTCCCACCGAGTTTGAGCACGACCGACGGTGTTTTTGCCCCTGACTCAGCGGCCTCGGCTGTTGATTCTGCGGTCGTCATTCCTCCCGGCGCACCCCGTCAGTGTCGAGTCTGGCCCGAAACGACTCCTCACATGCCGGTGAGTAGTTGAGTGCTGTTTCGGTGGCGTCCGTTTCGTCGAGGGCGACGATACAGCCGCCGCCCCCAGCTCCAGTCAGTTTTGCGCCGGTAGCGCCTGCCTCTCTGGCGGCCCATACCATCGAATCGAGCGACCGGGATGAGACCCCGAGAGCCGCGAGTAACCCGTGATTGAAATCCATGAGCCGCCCCAGTTCTTCGATGTCCCCATCCTCGAGGGTCTCCAGCCCCTGTTCGACAAGGTCACCGATCGATTCGACCGTATCGGCGGCGAAGTCGTACTCCGATTTGAGGGCTCGAACGCCCGAGACGAGGGCGCCAGTGTCCCCTGCCCCACCGTCGTAGCCGATGATGAATGGGAGGTCCGGACTTGAAAGTGTTTGGCAGTCGTCGTCCTCGACGCGGACGGCTCCGCCCATTGTCGAACAGAACGTGTCGGCTCGGGACGCTTGCCCCGCTTGGACCTCGTATTCGACCTGGTAGGCTCGGTCTGCGAGTTCCTCTCGGTCGAGTGTCACGCCGAGCGCTCGCGCTGCCGCATCGATGGTCGCCACGACGACCGCTGCTGATGAACCAAGTCCAGCTCCCAACGGGATCGAACTCTCGACGGTTACGTCAAAGCCGGCTGTCGGCTCATCGGCCGCATCCCTGGCTTGTTCGATCGCTCCGTCCACATACCCCATTGCGGCTTCGACCAGCTCTTCTGTCACGTCTACTTCGGGCTGCCCCGCCGTCGTGCCGTCGTATTCGACCGTGAATCCGTCGAGACTGAGGTCCTGAGCGCTCACACGGAGTCTACTGTCCTCCCGCGTTTCGACGGTAACTGTCGCCCGTCGTTCGATCGCGCATGGAACAGCCGGCTCGCCGTAGACGACAGCGTGTTCCCCGAAAAGATAGACTTTGCCCGGGGCATTCGAAGTTGCCATATCACTCTGCTGGTGCCGCAGGCTAAAAACGCTTGAGTCCAGCGCCTAGATCTCGCTTTCTTCGAAGTCTTCGAGTCCGTACGCGGGTTCGGCACCGCGACGGTCGAGGACTTCGTTGCCGAGCAGCCAGTACACGACTGACAGGGCCCGACGTCCCTTGTTGTTGGTCGGGATGACCAGATCCACGTTGCTCGTGGCGTTGTTCGAGTCACACATTGCGATGACGGGGATGCCCACGGTGATAGCCTCCTTGACCGCCTGGGCATCGCCGATGGGGTCCGTCACGACCACGACGTCCGGTTCGATGTAGCCGTCGTACTGGGGATTCGTCAGCGTCCCCGGGATGAATCGACCCGTTCGGGCTCGTGCCCCGACTGCCTCCGCGAACTTCTCGGCCGGGAAGCGGCCGTATTGTCGCGAGGAGGTCACGAGGATCTGCTCGGGATCGTAATTTTCGAGGAAGTCAGCAGCGGTCCGGATGCGCTCGTCCGTTTTGCTCACGTCCAGGACGTACAGGCCGTCAGTCCTGACACGGTGAATGAACCGCTCCATGTCTTTGGTCTTCTGCTGGGTGCCGATGTGGACACCGGCGCCGAGGTATTCCTCGACGGGAATCAGCAGGTCCGGGTCCGTCTCTGCGGTGACGTCCTCGGTCTGTGCCTCAGCCTCGTCGGCCTCGCCCGTGTCGTCCGTGGACTGGTCGGGGGCCTCGAGGGTCGTCTCGTCTGATGTCTCGCGTTCGCTCATGATGTACCGTCGCCGATTCGGATGAGTTCGTTGAGTTTTGCGGTTCGCTCGCCGCCGACGGTCCCGGTCTTGATGAACGGGGCGTCGGTTGCGACGGCGAGGTGTGCGATGGTGGTGTCCTCAGTTTCGCCCGACCGATGGGAAACCACGGGGTCGTACCCGGCTCGCTGGGCACGTTCGATTGCATCGACCGTGTCGCTGAGTGTCCCGATCTGATTCGGTTTGATCAGGACGCTATTGGCCGCATCCAGCTCGATGCCGTCCGCGATGCGGTCGGTGTTGGTCACGAACAGGTCGTCGCCACAGATCAACGTCTGACTGCCGACCAGTCGTGTGAGTTCGGCGAAGCCGTCGAAGTCGTTCTCGTCCAGTGGATCCTCGACGTAAACCAGATCGTAGGTCTCGACCATGTCGGCGACGTACTCGATCTGTTCGGCGGTGGATTTGGTCTCCTCGCCGTAGTGATAGGCGCCGTCCTCGAAGAGTTCAGCCGCCGCGATATCGAGTCCGAAACCAATTTCGAAGCCAACCGCCGAGGCGACTTGGTCGGTCGCTTCGGCCATGACTTCGAAGGCCTCGTCTTCGCTAATCGCGGGGGCCCAGGCTCCTTCGTCGCCCTTTGCCGGGGCGTAGCCGCGTTCGGTGAGGAGTTCGCCGACCGTCTGGTGGACCGTAGCATTCGCGAAAACAGCTTTCCTGACGCTTGGGGCCCCGATTGGGGCCGAAAGGAACTCTTGAATGGCAGTCGCTTCGGCAGCGTGTTCACCGCCACCGATGACGTTTCCGAGCGGGATCGGGGACGAGCGCCCGCGGAACGCGCCGCCGAGATGCTGGTACAGTGGTGCACCGAGCACGTCGGCTGCGGCCTTTGCGGACGCCATACTGATCGCGACAGCGCTGTTGGCACCGATTTCGGAGAAGTCGTCGGTCCCGTCGGCCGCGTGAAGGACTTGGTCGACTTCTCGCTGGTCGCCGGCGTAGACGTTGCCTTCGAGTCGGGGGATCGCTTGTTCCCTGGCCGCAGCGATCGCCTCCTCGACTGGTCGTTCGACTGCTTCGTGTTCCCCGGTTGACGCGCCGCTCGGTGCAGCGGCCCGTCCGAATCCACCCGAGGTGGTCCGAACGTCGGCCTCGACCGTTTTGTTCCCGCGGGAGTCCAGGATGGGCCGCAGGCGAACGGTCTCGACGAGCGTCATGTGTTATCCCGCCGGACCGTAAACGGCAGGACCGACGCGTCGTACTCCTCGGCTGCGATGAGGATGGGCTCGGTCTGATCGGTATCGATCAGGACCGGAGCTCCATACGAGATCTGCAACGCTCGAGCGCCGAGGATCCGGGCTTTCTCGTATCGGTTGTAGTGTTGTTGTGTGGACATGTTACTGGTAGGGAGACACGACGTCGACCAGATCCTCGTGTGAGACGAGCATCCGCCGACAGCAGTGTCGTTCGACGCCCAACTCATCAAGTACCTTCTCGGGGTCCTCGTCGCCTTCCAACGTAGACGCACGGGCCTCGTACTCCTCCCAGTACTCGCCCACCGTGTTGCCGCACGAGAAACAGCGGACTGGGACCATCATTGATGAATCACCGGTATGATTTCTGGTAGCGGGCCCGTGCCCCCGGGCCGCCCCACTTCTTGGGTTCAGGCTGCCTAACATCGTTGACCAGCAGCGTCCGGTCGAATTCCATGAAGGCATCGCGTAACTCGGCGTCGCCGTAGAACTCGACGAGGCCGCGGGAGATGGACGTCCGGACGGCGTCTGCCTGACCGGAGAACCCGCCTCCCTCGACGGTGACGTCGATGTCGACCTCCTCCCGAAGCTCCTCGTCCGCGATGCGGAACGGCTCAAGCATTTTGAGCCGCGACATCTCGGGTTCGACGAGTTCGATCGGTGTCGAGTTGATTCGCACACGACCCTCCCCATCGCTCACGGTTGCCCGGGCGATGGCCGTTTTCTTCTTACCGCTCGTGTTTGTTACCATGTGACGTTCGCTCCGAGGTGTGCTGCCACCGATCCGAGGGTGACAAATCGGGTGGTCGAGAGCCGGTCGATCGAGGTCCCGTCGAGGACGCTCGCGTCCTTTTGGTGGGGGTTGCCCACGTAGATGCGGACCTTGGACAGCGCCTCACGGCCCCGTTCTTTCTTGTACGGAATCATGCCACGGACTGTTCGCTTGAACATCCGATCCGGGCGCCGTGGATAGGCGGGGCCTTTGTCGGATCCCAGTTCCGCACGATCCTCGTACTTCGAGAGGATGTCTTCGCGTCGACCGGTGATGACTGCGTCCTCCGCGTTGACGACCGCCACGCGGTCGCCATCGAGGGCGCTTTCGGCCACCTGCGTCGCCACGCGGCCCATGACACAGTCACGGGCGTCGACGACGAGATCGGCGTCGAATTGTGCGAGACTCATCCGATCACCCGCATCTCCGACCCGTCTGAATGTTGTTCGAGTGCCTGTTCGAGATTGAGGACTTCGCCGTCCGCGTGTTCGATCTTCGTTTGGGCGTCCCC
>JAGXLJ010000104.1 GCA_018334775.1 Halodesulfurarchaeum sp. | reverse complement strand
GGGGAAAGAATCATCCGGGGTGGCGTCTTTTGGCGGGATCGACCGATAGAGCAGCACGGCAAAGAGCAAGAACAGCCCCGCTGTGAACAGATCGAGATAGAGTTCCGGAAGTGCCCCCTTCAATGCGTTCCCCACGAGAAGTTCAAGAACAGTCCAGCCACCGAACGCGGTTCCGGCGGCTCCGACGACGATCCACGGGTTGAACCTGGTGGCCAGCCCAGCGATGATTAACTGTCCTTTTTCGCCGGGGAGCACGGCAAGTTGCGCGGTGAGCGCGATGATAAAGATCTCGAACCAACTGATCATGCTTCCTGTTCGGTCTGTGTTTCGGTGGTGCCGTTTTGGTCATTCAGCCGCACACGAACCGCGTCAGCCGTGGATTCCGGGAGGTGTCGAACGGTGTCACCAACCGTCACCTGATACACTCCGAGGGGTGTAACCTCGACCAGTTCGAGTTCGGTGCCCGGTTCGATCCCGATCTGAGCGAGATGGGAGAGCACGGCCGGATCGTCATCCCGAACTCGGCAGACGAGTACGTCTTCGCCCTCCACGACGTTCGAAAGTGGTGTTGTGTCGTCGTTCACTGGCTGGAGATCCTGATCCGGGATGGGGTCCCCATGCGGATCAGTCGCTGGATGGTCCAGCGCTTCAGCGACGCGTGCTTCGAACTCTTCGCTGATGTGGTGTTCGAGTACCTCCGCTTCCTCGTGGACTTCGGACCACTCGTAATCGAGGTGATCGGCGAGATAGGCCTCAAGAAGTCGGTGGTGGCGAAGGATTTCCAAGGCGACAGTTTCCCCCTCTGGGGTTAGCTCCACCCCAGCATACTTTTCGCGCTCCACTAACCCACGCTCTTCCAGAGACTCCATCATACTCGTCACGCTTGGGGCTGTAACGTCGAGTTGGTCCGCGATCTGAGAGGGTGGAATCGGGGGCTCATCGGTCTCCTGGAGCCGGAAAATCACTTTGAGATAATCTTCCATCACGTCACTCAACATTCGATATTTTGATTAGATGGGTCTAATCCATAAGTATGATGGTTCAAACAAATTCGATGTGTAACCTTCAAACCCAACCGATGAGTTAGAGGGGATATGGAGTTCACAGAAACGACGGAGGGAATCGTCCTCCTGCTGGAACCTGGTGAACCGGTCATGGATTCACTCGAAACAGTCCGTGCGGACGCCGATATCTCAGGTGGCTTTTTCACCGGGATCGGTGCCGTCGACCGGGCGACGCTCGGCCATTACGATACGGACAGGGAGGAATACACGGAAGAAACCTTCGAGGGAGAATTCGAGGTCACGGCGTTCAGCGGGAACATTGGGCCCGACAAAATCCACGCTCACATTCAACTCGCTCGCCGGGACTTTTCCACGATCGGGGGTCACTGTTCAGGCGCACGAGTCTCCGGCACATTTGAACTCTTGATTGTCCCAAGTGGGACCACGCTCGAACACATTCCCGACGAACGGACCGGTTTGGACGTGTTCGATCTGTCCCAGTAACCCGCTTAGCCGGTATTTTTCATCCCAGCCGCGACGCCTTTGACAGTCAGGCGAAGCGTCCGTTCTTCTTGTGGAGTTCGGTGGGATCGAGAGAGCAACTCGATCTGAAGGTAGTTGAGCGGGTCGACGTATGGGTTCCGGCGATCAAGCGTTTCGCGTAGCCACGTCCGATCGACGAGGTCCTCTCGAGGAATAATGTCGAGGACGTTTGTGACGGACCGTTCGTATTCACCTTTGATGTCGGGGAAGATACGCTCTTTGAGGTCCGTGTCAGCCAGCTCAGCGTATTCACTGGCGATCTCCATTTCGGTGCGAGCGAGGGAGAGGGCTGCATTGTCCAGCATCGTCTGGAAGAACGGCCAGGATTCGTACATTGCCTTGAGCCGCTCAAGCCCGTCGTCGGTCTTTTCGAGGTAGGCGTCGATGGCCGAGCCGATCCCGTACCAGCCGGGAATGATTGCCCGCGATTGGGTCCATGCAAACACCCACGGAATCGCCCGCAGGTCCTCGACGTTCCGCTCATCTGATCGTGAGGCGGGCCGGGAACCTAAATTGAGGCCTTCAATCGTGGTAATAGGGGTCGTTTGCTCGAAGTAACTGACGAACCCATCTGTTTCCAACAGCGACCGGTATGTTTCCCTGGCGGTGGTTGCCATTTCTTCCATGGCATCGATCCAGGGGTTGGGGAGGTTCGGATTCGGTTCGCTCAGGTTCGCATGACGCGCTCGGATCTGGGCGTTCAGCATTTGTCCCATTTCACGACGCGCAATGCGGGCGTTCCCGTACTTCTCCGCGATGGCCTCGCCTTGTTGGGTGAACTTGACCTCGCCAGTGACGGTCTGTTGGGGCAGTGCGAGGAGCGCGTCAATCATCGGTCCGCCACCGCGGGAAATCGTTCCGCCACGGCCGTGGAACAGTTTGAGGTCGACTCCGAAGTCGTCGGTAATCTCAGCGAGGCGGCGCTGGGCTCTATCAAGTTGCCAATTCGCGGCCAGATACCCGTTTTCTTTGTTCGAATCCGAGTATCCTAGCATGATCTCCTGAATCTCGCCACGGGCGTCCAGAGAGTCGCCATAGGCCTCGTTTTCGAAGAGGGTCCCGATGATCCGCCGGGCGTTTGAGAGAGCGGACTCGGTTTCGAGCAGCGGGACGATGTCGAGCCCGGAGTACCCCGGGAGATCCACGACGCCAGCCTGGTCAGCAAGGAAGAGCACTTCGAGGACATGACTGGGCTCTTCAGTCATGCTGATGCAGTAGGTGTCGATACTCTCCGGGCCGAACTCTTCGTGCCAGTCTGCGAGGCGGTCAAACCGCTCCAGGACGACAGCCGTCTCCTCGTCAAAGTCCTCCCTGGCCTCCAGATCGAGGACAGGCGCGTCGTTTGTAATTGCCTCAGTCAAGAACTCTTGGCGGTCCGCCTCGGACATGTCTGCATAGTCGATGTCTTCGGCGTCAAGCGCGACTGAAAGGGCCTTCGTGTGCTGTTGTCGGTGGTCACGAAGGTCGAGAGACGCCAGATGGAACCCAAAGGTCTGGACTTGGCGTTCGAGGGGCGTGACGAACTCGGAGACGATCGAACCGAGCCCCTCCGCTTCGAGGGCCGACCCGAGGGCTGAGAGGTCCTCTAACAGTGCATCACCATCCTCGTACCCACCTGGCCGAACGCTTTCGACGCGATCAACCCGCTCTTTGATGACTGTCACGGCCTGGCGGAACGGCTCCTGTTGATACCGGTCCGCTGCCCAATCAGCGATGGATTCGGTTGTTTTCTCGCCGGAAAGAACCGATTTGAGGGTTATGGATCCGTCGACCCGGGTTTCATCCTGACTGAGTACTCCAAGCAGGTCGTCCAGGGTCGTGCGATACCGATCAAGTGCGAGCGAGCGCTGGCGATGGAGCGTTCTGTCCGTGACGTCAGGGGTGACGTTGGGGTTCCCATCCGCATCGCTCCCGGCCCAGGAGCGGAATTCGAGGATGTTACTCGGGTCCGGCGGGTCGTCGAAAGTCTCCCCAAGAGCGTCTTCCAATTCGTCGTAAATCTCCGGGATCACTTCGAAAACGACGTTGTCCAGGTACCACTGGACATTCCGGGCTTCGTCGAACGGCTCTGGCCGTCGGCCGCGAATATGCTTCGTCGTATAGAGGCTCTCGATGACGGCCTCGAGACGGGTTTCGAGGCCAGTCTTTTCTTCGCTCGTCAACCGCCGTTCATCGAGATCCTCCAGGATTTGGCCCACACGTTGGAGGATACCTTTGACCGTCTTCCGGCGGGCCTCAGTCGGGTGTGCAGTGAAGGTCGGCACGACGTGCACGTCTTCGAGGACCTGCTCGACGGTTTCGGCGTCGGCACCACCCTCCTCAAGGTCTTCGATGGCCTCGGTGATCGAGTGGGAGAGGGTTCCTTTTTGTCTGAACGACCGTAGCGCACGGACCCGTTCGCGTTCCTCGGCGAGATTGATAAGCTGGAAATAGAGCGCAAAGGAGCGAGCGAGCACGGCGTTGACGGATTCGGAGTTGGATTCGACGACGTTAGCGAGTCCCTCGCGGTCGTCGGTATGGTCCCGACGGTACGCGATCGCTTCGTTGCGGGCCGATTCAACGAGTTCGAAGCCCTCGGGTGGGCTGTGGTCGGATACAACATCCCCAAGGAGCGCCCCAAGCTCACGGACGTCCTGGCGGACGCTCCGATTGTGCAGTTCCATGTGTTAATTTTCCTACGGGCGGCGGGGTTCTTGAACGTCAGGGAACGGTGAAGAATTGGCATGAACTAGACCCCTGTTTCACTCGCTGCCTCGGTCCCACGCTATGGCCCTTGTGCGGTCCCAAAAGGCTACGTAGTTGCCCGAACTGCTGTCCAGTATGCGAAGGGCGGTACTCCTGGGCCTGGTATTCCTCGTCGTTTCGGCTGGGTGTACCGCTGTCCCATTTGGCACAGACACCCACCAGCAACCAGAGTCGAGAAACGCAACGGTCCTCGATGTCGTCGATGGCGATACAATCGATGTGGAACTCGCTGATGGATCCCAGGATACGGTCCGGCTGCTCGGAATCGATACGCCGGAAGTGCATGCAGACATAACTTCTGGCGAATTCGAAGGGGTACCCGATACTGAGGCTGGCCAAGCGTGTCTTCGGGCTGTTGGAACGAATGCATCGGCGGTCGTCACGGAGCGGTTGCCGGGATCGGAAATCCGTTTGGAGTTCGATCCGGTATCCGACCGGCGGGGCGGCTATGATCGGCTATTGGCCTACGTCTACCACAACGAAACGAACCTGAACTACTGGCTTGTCGAACGAGGATACGCTCGAGTATACGACACGGAATTCACGAAAGCGGACACCTTTTATGCGGCTGAATCGGCGGCACAGGCGGCAAATCGTGGGGTCTGGAACTGTTCGACCCTCTCGGAGGGGGCTTGAGGGCACTTACTCGAAGAGGCCGCCCTGGAGATACCGTTCACCCGTATCCGGAAGGATCGTGACGACTGTTTTCGATTCGTACCCCGGTCGATTTGCGATTCGGGTGGCCACGTTGACAGCCGCACCTGCGGAGATACCCATCAGAAGACCGGATTTCCTGGCTACCTCCCGGGTCGTTTCCCTGGCAGCATCGCCGGTGGT
>JAGXLJ010000103.1 GCA_018334775.1 Halodesulfurarchaeum sp. | reverse complement strand
GTCTGCCCGAGCCAGAGTGGCCCGGCCGTAACAAGCGCGTCGCTGCCACAACGCGGGCAGGTCTCCGGTGGATTCGGAATCAACCCCGGCTCTGCTTCCCGGTGGAGACAGTTCCGACAGTGATGGACCGAGCCGAGTTTATCGATTGTGGCGTTCGCGTCGGTCGCCCGATGGGAGAGCTCCAGGTAGGTCCGGACATAGTGATCCGACACGTGGCTCAAAATCGGTGTCACGCCAACGTCGTACCGGGCCGCCGTCCGAGCAAGGGTGGAAAGCAAAATGCGGAGCCCCATCTCGGCGTGGTAGTCGGTGTTCCGAGGTACGGCACTGTACCGACGCACTCCGCTCTCGAAATGGGCCCCACACAACGGTGCAGTGTCGGTCGCTGTTACAGCCACCAGGTTTCGGGTATTGGCAAACGCGGCGTCCGCGAACGGAATCGGTGACCCAAACGGGTCCAGATCGACGACATCAAAGAGGGTCTCCGGGTCGTGTAAGAGCACGTTTGCGTCCCGGTGCAGGACCGTTCCATCGAGCCCGTTGCGATCGAGGTTCGCGCTGGCTAACTCGACGGCGGATTCGTCGAGATCCGCAAGTGTCACCTCCCAGCCGTCGGCGGCCGCACGGGCGCCCCGAACCCCGCTTGCGGCCATCGCGTCCAAATACCGTTCGGCCCGGGGCTCACGCTCGCGATAGGCCCGCAACGCGGCGACCGTCACGTCGCGGTTCAACTCCTGGTCCGTGTTGAAAAAGACCGCGTCCGACCGCCCCGCATCTGCCTGTTTCGGGGCCTCGACGGTCACCCGGCCCTCCGTATGCTTCATACACCTACTGTGACCGGGGACAAGAAAAGGCGCCCGGGCCGAACCCACAACCTTTGGTTCCGGGAGGCAAAGCCTGGATGTGGACCCGGAGGTCGATTGGCGGACGGCTCTAGCGGATGCCGGCGAGCTGAGCCCTGAGGTCACCAATGCGATCCTGGAAAATCACGGCGACCGGGGTCAGCGGGCCATCGAAGCGGTCACCGAGTCGCGAGTGAAGCAATACCGAGACTTCACCGTCGTTGTCGGGCATGGGGACGAGTATATCGTCGAAGACGACGGCTGCACCTGTGAGGACGCCACCTACAACCTGGATGACGATGATCCCACCGACTTATGTTGGCATGCCATCGCGGTGGCAATCGCCAAGCGAATCGACGCCGTCGATCATCACGACATGTGGTACGCCGACGTCCGCGAGTTCATCTGAGGAGAGTCCGGCTCAATCGGCCACGAAGTCGACGAAATTTCGCAGCAAACGGAGTCCGGTCTCGCCACTTTTCTCCGGATGGAACTGCGTACCGATGACGTTTTGCCCCTCGTTCGTGATGACTGCCGGGAACTCCACGCCATAATCACTCCTCGCGAGAATCGAATCCGAGTCCTCGGGATCGGCGTAATACGAGTGGACGAAGTAGGCGTACTCGCCGTCGATCCCCTCGATGACCGGGTGAGAACGGGTCAGGTCAAGTTGGTTCCAACCCATATGTGGGATTTTCAGGTCGCCACGGAACTTCACGTTGCGACCTGGCACGAGGTCCAGGCCTTGGACATCACCTTGTCCAGCGCGGTCGGCCTCCTCGCTGCTGGTCAGAAGCATTTGCATCCCGAGACAGATGCCGAGAATCGGGCGGCCCACTGCGGCCGCTTCGAGCAGATCCTCGCGGAACGGTCCCGCGTTCTCCATCCCGTCACCGAACGCACCGACACCGGGCAAAATGACCCCGTCAGCTGCCCAAATGGCCTCTGGATCGTCCTCGATCCGCACTGCTGCGCCGGCCCGTTCCAGGCCCCGGGTGACACTCCTGAGGTTCCCAAGACCGTAATCCAGCACCACGACCTCGGCCTCGGGGGGCTGGGTCCCCCTCGATGTGTCCATATCACGTGTACCGGTACTCATCGAAAAGACCCTTTCCCTTGGGACAGCCGACGATCGTTTTTCTTACCACAGCAGCCAGCCATTCCCCTTCTGACCTTCCGATCAGCCCTCGAGAAGAGCGGCAGCCTCGGCAATAACCGCATCAAACGTGTCTCGCGTGCTTGGGTCGTACAGCGTCGCAGCCGGGTGGATCCCAATCAGCACGCGATAGGTCGCCCCCCGGATAGTCACCTGTTCGCTCGTTCCGGCTTCGGCGGTCACCGCGACAGACCGGTCCAAGAGGTGCTCGGTGGGGACTTTTCCCAGAGTGACGATCACGACCGGGTCGATAGCCTCAAGCTCCCGTTCGAGATAGTCGCGGCAGTTCCGGAGTTCGGTAGTGGTCGGATCGCGGTTCTCGGGCGGCCGGCACTTCACTGCGTTCGTGATTCGAACCGTCTGCCGGTCTAGCTCGTGCTCGGCCAAAACATCGTCGAGAAGGGTCCCACTCCGGCCGACGAAGGGTTCACCCTCCCGGTCCTCCTGCTCGCCGGGGGCTTCCCCGACGAAGACCACGTCTGCGTCGACCGGACCCACACCGTTGACGATCTGGCGTCGTGAGTCCGGGAGGGCCGAACATCGCGTGCAGTCCTCGACGTCGATTGCCGCCCGCTCGTCCATACCTGGCAAACGAGCAGGGGCCCAATCAAGGTCCGGATTCCGCCTCAGAGGTCAAGAGTGTTGGCCGTACCGGTCGCTCTCATTCCGAGTGGTCCTGCTGAGCCCGGAATTGATCGACCCCTCGCGCGGCTAACCGAGCAACTCGGAGGGGTTCAGGCCGGCCGCCTTCGGGTGTGAAGGCCTGAACGACCCGTTCGGCCGGCTCGGTCAGCCCCACGCCTCGAACGAAGCGTGATTCACCGTTCACCGTAATCCGTTCACGGTCGGGTTGGGACTGGTAGCGCTCGAGGCGTCGGTCGAGTTCGGCCCCGTCAAAGGCCTCCCGAAGCGGGGCTTCGAGCCCGGGGCTCTCCTCGAAGGACACTGACAGAACGGGCAGGCCGGTCGTGTCGTGTATCTCCCGAAGATCGAGAACGTTGAACCAAGCGGGCGCGATTCCGGCAATAAAGAGGTACTGGATGTCTTCTCGGTCGAGTCTCGATTCGATCGAAGAAACGGCTCCCGTCCCGTCCAGCCCACCGACTCGGCAGGTCTCGAAGGCAAATCCATCCACGACCCGCGCGGCGGTGACGACCGCGCCTCCCAGAATCGACGTCCCTTCCCGATACGATTCGGCGACGCCCAGGGCCCGAACGCCGGCTTTCACGGCCTTACTCTTTGATGTCCTCGAGTTTGTCGAGCAGTTCGTCGTTCGAGGCTCCGATCTCGAAATCGACCTCCCCCTCGTGGTCGGTTTCGGAGGTGGCGACGCCCTCGTCCCCGTCGAGGTCCTCGGAGTCGACTTCCTGTCGCCCTTGTTCCGATTCGTCGTAGCTGCCAAATCCCATTGTACATAAAAATACTGGGCGAGGACACAAAAGTGGCCCGCCACGCTGGGGCCCGTGCCCCCAGCCTCAAAAGCGATGGCGACGTCGAAACAGGTATGGAGATCACCTGTCTTACAGAGGCGGCCGAGACGTTTACGGCGAACGTCTACCTCGTGGAGGGGCAGCAATCGACACTCGTTGACGCCGGAGCGATGCCAGGAATCGACGACACCGTTTCCAGCCGAGTAGCGACTCTCGATTCGATCGTCCTTACCCATCGTCACGCTGACCACGTGGATCAACTCGACGCGATACAGCGTGCGTTCGAGCCGACGGTGTATGCCGCCGACGCGACTGGGGAGACAGTCCGGATCGAAGACGGTGATGAAGTGCCGATCGGCGGAGAGCCATTCGAGGTGGTCGCGACTCCCGGTCATGCGCCAGATCACCTCGCCTTCGTGGGCAACAGCGTGGTCTTTTCCGGGGATATCGTCGTCTACAGCGACGGGGCCTTCGATAACGGCAGTTTCGGTCGGACAGACATTCCTGGCGCCGACCGGGAGACCCTAGTCGAGAGTCTCGAGGGACTGCTGGAGCGGCTCCCCGATACCGTCGAGTCGCTGTATCCGGGCCACGGCCCAGCGTTCCACGGTGAGGTCCGGGCCGTCATCGAGCGGGGCCGAGAGCGAGCGGCCCGAGGTGAACCAAAATACCAAGAGGATTGAGGGGCCTGCCGCTCAGGGCTTGGACGGGTGTCAAAGCAGAAACGTTTTTCCGGGTGCCCCACTCCTTCAGCCCATGTCAGGCGCCGTCTTTCTCTCCGGCGACCGAGTTGACCTCCGGACCATCGAGAAATCGGATCTGGACTTCCTCCAGGAAGCGATCAACGATCCGTCCGTCAGGCAGCACCTGACTATTCGGTGGCCGATCAACCGGGACCAGGAAGAAGAGTGGTTCGAGGAGCAAGTGACGAGCGATGAGCGGATCAACCTCCTCATCGTCGGGCCGGATGGACCGGCCGGGACCGTCGGATTGGGGCCTGTCGATGACCCAAACGGCACGGCGGAGATCGGTATCTGGCTGCGGGAACGCGAGTGGGGGCAGGGTTACGGGACCGAAGCGAGTCGACTGCTTATCAGTCACGCCTTTGACAGACTCCGAATCCATCGGATCGAGGCGCGGGTCTTCGAAGGGAACGACGCGTCACAAGAACTCTGGGAAACGCTTGACTTCGAACACGAAGCCGTGCATCGGGACGCTGCCTATCTTCACGGCGAGTACAGAGACGTCCACCGCTATGCGGTGCTCGAAACCGAGTGGGAGACCTGATCAGGTCGCGCGGCGTTCCTTGGCCTTCGGTCGGAGGTTGCCATAGCCACACTTTCGACAGCGGTCGGCCCGCTCCGGGTTTCGGGCGTTACAGCGCATGCAGACCTGAGCGCCAAGAAGGCGGTCTTCGATGGAAAGGTGCTGTGTCATACCCCGTCTTTCTTCGAGGAAGGCTAAAAGGTGTTCGACTCGGGACCCGGTTTCGGCGAGCAGCGTCGGTGGCCATACCCGCCGATTAGCGGTCCAAATACTCGTTTTGCACGGAGACGACTTCAGTCGAGTCCTCGCAGCCCGCGTACCGCTCCAGGGGCTCCTCGTTGAGATCGAGGAACGTCTGCCCCCAGCGGAACTTCGAGAGGAGGTGTTCGGCCTGTTCGCGTTCGCCCAGCACGACGAGTGCGCCCGCAAACGCCTCGACCGTCGTCAGTCTTCCC
>JAGXLJ010000102.1 GCA_018334775.1 Halodesulfurarchaeum sp. | reverse complement strand
AGGAAAGATGGCGACGATAGTGGTCGCTGCGGCCGCGCCAATCACCCAGAAGGCCTTCCGGAACCGGCTCTGGAAGACCCGACCGGTCGCGACGTCCCCTTGCTGGAGAATCTCGTCGGCGATGATTATCAGGTCGTCCACCCCGGTTCCGATGACCGCGATGAATCCCGCAATGTGCGAGAGGTTGAGTGGGTACTGGACGAACGCAACAAAGCCCAGGAGGAGATACACCTCGGACATTGCGGTAACGACCATCGGGGCAGCTACCTCGGGCCGGCGGTACCGCCAGTAGACGACCAGACTCACTGCGATGACAGCCAGAATCCCGACGATCAGGGAATTCGTTTTGAACCGGTCGGCCAGGGCCGGTGACAGGGTCCGGCTTTCACTGTTTTCGAAGTCGAGTGGGGCCGCGAGTCGGCCGGCCTTCAGATCCAGTTCCAAGTCCCGGGCCGTTCCGATATCCCCGGTCGTCATCCGGAAGGTTGGATCTTTCTCGAAGTCCCCGCTTCGTAAGTCTTCACCAAGACCCGGCGTGACGCCCCCGACAAACACTGGCTCGCCGTCGAGCGTTGCAACCCAACAATCGCCCCCGACCGTCTCGAGGGACTCGTGAGTTTCACGACCGGCTTCACAGGTCGAACCGTCTCCGAATCCAAGTTCGACCATTTCGTCGGCGAACTGGCCTGCTCTCTCATCAACAATACTCACCGGAACACCGGCTTCCTGATCAACCACGCGGGCCGTGCCGATGTTGGTGAAGTCCTCTTGGCTCAACATTTGTGTCCGGATGGTCGTGCCGTTTGCTCCCTCAGTGACGGCATACATCCGGACGACACCTCGGTCCTCAAGAATGCGTACCAGTTGCTCCCGGTCCCGATCCGGAGCTGTGATACTGATGATCTGCCGCCCACCGAGCGTAACCTTCTGAACCGAGCCGGAACTCAACGCGGATTCTGACAGCTTGCGGTTGACGCTCTCGACCATCTCATCGAGGGTTTCCTCGGTTACACCGGTCCGTATCTCACCCGGGTCATAGCCCTCAGCTTCTAAGGCCGCACGGAGCTCATCCTGAGAAACCGACTTCGTGAACACCTCGACGGCGTTCGTCTGGTTCGACACTTGGACGTCGATGCCGTCGATATCGAGTCGGTTCGCGAGCGACTGGCCGAGTGCCGTTTCGTCCTCTCTTGAGACCTGTACCTCCTCGGCAGTTATCCCGACTGGCGGAGCGCGAATCCGAGTCCCGCCACTCAGTTGAATGCCGTACTGCAGGTTCGTCGACGAAGCTGCCTGGCTCGCCTCACCAGAATCGGCACTGCCGGCCGGTGCACCCGGAACGAACAGCGCGACCGATGCAAGCACGATCAATACGGCCAACAGGACGAGACGCCAGTTGGAACGAATGTCTATCATCGCGCCACCCCCTCGTACTTGTACCAGCGAAGCAGTGAGACGTTGAACATGTAGGTATTGACGAGGTCAGTCGTGAGCCCGATGACCAGAATCAATCCGATCGAAGCCATGAGTTCGATCCCGAAGAACGTCGCCGAGATGCCCATCACGGCCATGGCTGCGATGGATGTCACCGTCATGGTGACACCAGTTTCCATCGCCCGATACGTCGATTCGTAGAAACCCCCGGAGCGTCTAAGGACGTGGTTGGTCAAGAGGATGTCCGAGTCGACCGAATAGCCAATAAGCATCAAGAGCGCTGCAACAGTCCCCAACGAGAGTTTGAGCCCCAAGAGATTGAACACCGCGATCGGGACGATCATGTCCGAAAACGCCGAGAGCACGATGGCCAGACTCGGAATGAACGTCCGAAAGAGAACAAAGGCGAGGATACTCATTCCCGTAAAGGCGATTGCGATTCCGATGAGCGCCCACCGCTTGTTCTCGTCACCGAAGATCGGGGAGGTATTCCCACTCCCGAGCACGGTGATCTCCTCGATGTCGTGAGCGGTATTACGCACGTTTTCCACGTTCGCGGTGTCGAAGGTCACCACGTAGTTTCCCCCCTCGATCCCTTGCACGGAGACGACCGGTTCGTCAAACGCCTCAGCTACTTCGGCCGAAGAGAGTTCCGTGTCGACGGTCAGTTCCGATCCACTCGAAAAATCAACGCCCAGATTGGCCGGGGAACCGGTAAGAACCCACATCCCGCCGATTATCAACAGGGCGACGAGAAGCACCGCCAGCGGGACGGCCATGAGCTGGCGGTTCGAGTACCGGCTATAATCGACCTCCTGGACCTCGAACTGCGGCATGTCGGGCTGTGAGTGGGCGCGGTGGTTAAGGCTTCGTATCTTCGGTTAGACTGAGTCCTCGAGGAACCGTTCCGGCAGGCGGGTGCGAACCCCCGGTGGCACCCGCTCGAAGAGCCACTCCGCAACGGCCACCATGGGTTTCCGGATGGCCGTATAAACGACCGAAAGCGAGAGCAGCGCCCAGATTGCCAGCGCCACAGGCCTGTCAAACGCGACGAGGGGAGGAATCGCCATGAGCCCACCGAGAGCGAGATCCTCCGGTGCACCATCGTATCGAACGAACCGTCGAGGCCGCAGCCACCGGTCGTGGTAATGGCTGTACACGGCCCGATCCGAGTTCCCACGCCAGGGGCGGAGTTCCAGTCCCCCACCTGCGGCGTCCATGATCGAATGCACCGCGGCGGCAACGAGGAAAAGAGTAAAAGCCCATACAACTGGCGTGGCAAGTATCACGGCCATCAACACTGCAGGGACCGCGAGCAACACGAAATAGACGGGGTAATGGAGCGTCTGCCTGTGCCCAGCGTACAGATCCAGGTCCGGGAAGAAGCCTCCGACACCTGCGGCGAACACCGCCAGAAGACCGATCTCAGGGACGGCCACTGAGACCCCAGCGGCGATCGCAATGCCAACGAATACATGGGTTGTGGCCATCATCGTAGCGGGGATAGACCAGAAGGAGATAAATAACTGTCGTCATTCGTAGGTCAGAAAAGACAGTTATCACCCGTCCCGTGTAATTCGGCCTGTGGCAGTGCTCATCCGAATCGGGATTTGGGGCATACAGACCCTCATCGGAGTCCTTGTTGGGTATGCACTGTTCGTCGGTGATCTCGTGCTGTTCGTCAACGGGCTGCTCGGCCTCGCGACGACCGTGGTCCCCGACATCCTGGACCGGATTGGGGGGATTACATTTAGCCGGGCAATCATCCTGTGGATCGCGATCGCAGTCCTCCTGCACACCCTTGGCATGGCTGGTCCCTACGAGACGATCTGGTGGTGGGACCACCTGACACACACCCTTTCAGCGGCGCTCCTGGCCAGTTTCGGGTATGCCGTCGCACGGGCCCTTGACGCGCACTCGCCCCATATCTCGCTGCCCCCTGATTTCCTCTTCCTGTACGTCTTTCTTTTCACGATGGCCGCCGGGGTCCTTTGGGAGGTCCTCGAGTTCGTCGGGCGGATGTTCGCCCGCTGGATCGGCCAACAACCCCTTCTCGTCCAGTACGGGCTCACAGATACGGTTCTGGACCTCCTGTTCGACGGCGTCGGGGCTCTTATCGTCGGCCTGGGGGGACAGCGATGGGCCGGACACGTTACAGAGACGTTCAAGTCGCGCTTGGGGAATCGGTAAGCCCCAAAACCAACTGAGCCGAATCAGAACCGGAAAACGCCTTAGGCCCCGCGTCCCTCACCGGAGACATGCACGTACATCTCGGAAACGCCCTCGCCGAGGCGAGTGCGATCGGGGTCCCGCGCTCGGACCTTGAGGCTCTCGACGAGCGCGTGGCGGCGGCCGCAGCCCGCATTGAAGCCGGGCGGGAACGGTCCGAACACGGCTATGCCGCCCTGAACCTTCCCAAGAATACCGAGACAGGCCCGATCGAGGCTGCCGTCGACGCGATTCGACCGGCCGAAACACTCGTAACCATTGGTATCGGGGGCAGTGCCCTCGGGGCCGCGACGATCACGAGCGCCCTCGATGGAGACGGAGACACACGATTTCTCGACAATGTCGATCCGGCCCAGACCAGGACACTCCTGGCCGACCTGGATCTTTCCACTACCGCAGTGAACGTGGTCTCACGGTCCGGCACCACGGCCGAGACACTCGCGAACTTCCTCGTTGTCAGAGACGCACTGACCGATGCAGGGGTTGACTGGACGGACCGGACCATAGTCACGACCGGCCAGTCGGGACCGCTTCGAACGCTTTCCGAACGGCACGACCTGCCCGTTCTCGAGGTTCCAACGGGCGTTCCCGGCCGGTTTTCGGCACTCTCAGCGGTCGGCCTCGTGGCGGCGGCCTTCGAAGGGCTGGATCTCGATGCGATCCTCGAAGGCGGCCAAACCGCTGCGGAAAGCCTCTCCGACTCGCTGTTCGAGTCACCGGCCTATGCCTACGGCACGACAATGTACGCACTCGAAGAACGGGGAGCATCTATCGCAGCGATGATGCCCTACGCGGAAGTACTGGAACCCTTTGCCGAGTGGTTTTCGCAACTCTGGGCTGAGAGTCTCGGGAAAGACGGACGGGGTCAGACACCCGCTCGGGCCCTCGGCGTGACTGATCAGCACTCCCAATTACAACTCTACCGGGCCGGTCCGACGGACAAAGTGGTTACCCTCGTCCGCCCACGTGAACGCCTGTCAGTCCCCATTCCGGAGACCGAACTCGACGCACTTTCCTATCTCGGCGGCCGCGACCTTCGGACGCTCATGGACGCTGAATTCGAAGCGACCGAGGCGAGCCTGCGTAAAGCCGGCCTGCCGACCATCCGGATCGAAATCGATTCCCTTGACGCAGAAGGGATCGGCGAACTCCTCTACACAATGGAGGCAGCCTGTATCATGGCTGGCGAACTGGCCGACGTGGAGACGTTCACTCAGCCGGCCGTCGAATGGGGCAAGGAGACGGCCAGATCCCTCCTGCGGGGGGAGCAAACCCTCGACGAAACGGGCGACCTCGTCGTGGCCGCGGACCCCGAACCCGACGATGGTGATCCCGGATGAACGGGCGGAATCGGGAATTCGTTCCGGCTGTCGGGTTCGTCCTGGCCGGTCTCTCGCTCGGGAGTGGATTGCTCCCGTGGACGAACCTCGTCGCCGTCGGGCCACTCGAAAGCGCTCCTGGGGTCATCTTTGGACTCGTGGCCCTCCTGGGGTTTCCTCTTCTTCCCC
>JAGXLJ010000101.1 GCA_018334775.1 Halodesulfurarchaeum sp. | reverse complement strand
GGAAGACCCTGTGTGGCTCCTGTCAGCGCGAACTGTTCTGACCTGACCCAAACTGTTGGTTAGCCCGACCTCCGAACTGTTGGTTAGCGGGTTTTCCGAACTGTTGGTGCCCTACTTTTTCCGGTGGCGAGTCTTGGCTCGGGCAACAAGACCTAAATGATCGCCTCGAATCAATGAGAGAGAAGCATGTCTGAGGAAGCGGATACGGGCGACATCGAAGCCCGACTGGACGAACAGGAGTACTTCCGACCGCCACCCCAGTTTGTCGGGCAGGCCAACGAGACCAACCCCGACGTCTACGACCGATTCGAGGACCAGTATCCCGAGGCCTACGAGGAGTGGGCCGAGCTGCTGGACTGGGACTCTCGATGGGACACCGTTCTCGACGATTCGGACCCCCCCTTCTACAAGTGGTTCACGGGCGGGACGCTCAACGCCTCGGCCAACGCCGTCGACCGCCATCTCCCCGAGCGCAAGGACCAGACGGCCCTGCTATGGGAAGGCGAACCCGGTGATACCGAGCGAATCGCCTATCAAGACCTCTACCGCCGCATCAACGAGATGGCGGCGGTGTATCGTGAGGTCGGGGTCCGAGAAGACGACATCGTCTCCCTGCACCTCCCAATGGTTCCGGCGCTGCCGGTATCGATGTTGGGGGCGGCCAGGATCGGTGCCCCACATTCCGCCGTCTTCGGAGGCTTTTCGGCCCAGGCGCTCGCGGATCGGATCGACGACGCCGACTCCAAGGTTGTCGTCACGATAGATGGCTACTACCGCCGGGGCGAGTTTCTCGATCACAAAGCCAAAGCTGACGAGGCGCTGGAACTCGCCGAGACCGACGTCGAGACAGTTTTGCTGTTCAAACGGAACGACGAACTTCATCCGGATGTGGAGATCACGAGTGAGGATCCCTACGTCCTCGTCGACGAGGTCAAAGAGCAGAAGAAGGGCGCGGAGGTGGACCCGGTCGAACGGTCCGCCGAAGACCCGCTCTTTTTGATGTATACGTCAGGAACCACCGGCCAGCCGAAGGGGACCCAGCACCGCACGGGCGGGTACCTGGCCCACGCAGCGGCTACCTCGAAATACGTTCTCGACATCGAACCCGAGGACACCTACTGGTGTTCGGCGGATATCGGGTGGATAACGGGCCACTCCTACATCGTCTATGGCCCGCTGGCTCTCGGGACGACCAGTGTCATGTTCGAAGGGGCTCCCGACGCCCCGCACAAGGGTCGAATCTGGGAGATCGCGGAGAAATACGATGTGGATATCTTCCACACGTCACCAACCGCCGTGCGCATGTTCATGAAGTGGGGCGAAGACATTCCCGCGCAGTACGATTTTGACTTCCGGCACATGACGACGGTCGGCGAACCGATCCAACCCGAGGCCTGGCTCTGGTACTACGAACATATCGGTGGGGGTGACGCGGTAATCGTCGACACGTGGTGGCAGACCGAAACCGGCGGGCATCTCATCACTAACTTGCCGGCGCTGGAAGAGATGAAACCGGGTTCGGCTGGCCGACCGGTACCGGGTGTCAAACCTGCCATCTATGATGACCAGGGACACACAATCGAGGCAGGCACGGCCAGGGCCGGCAATCTTGTAATCGAGCGCCCGTGGCCTGGGATGCTCCAGACTGTCCACGGGGACGATGATCGGTTCATTGAGGAGTATTGGCGGGAGTTCTCAGATATCGACAGTGATGACCCCGAGGATTGGGTCTATAAGGCGGGCGATGGGGCCGTGGAAGCTGATGACGGCTATTTCCGGATTCTCGGACGGCTCGACGACGTCATGAACGTCGCGGGTCATCGGCTCGGGACGATGGAACTGGAAAGTGCTGTCGCTGAGGTCGAGTCCGTTGCCAAAACCGCGGTCGCGGGCCGCGAAGACCCACAAAAGGGGACCGTTCCGGACGTGTATGTCACGTTGCGTGACGGCTATGAGCAAAGCGAGGAGCTTGAGGACGCGGTCGTCACGGCCATCGAGGAGCAGATCGGGAAATTCGCTCGCCCGGCAAACGTCTGGTTCGTCGACGAACTACCCCAGACCAGGTCGGGCAAGATCATGCGGCGGCTCCTTGAGGACATATCGAATGACGAGGAACTGGGTAACACCACCACGCTTCGAGATCCGAGTGTTCCCGAGCGGATTCGGGAACACATCGATCACTGAGCCTGGCAAAACACCCAAAAACGACCGTATTCTCCGTTTTATCAGCGGCCAAGGCGAATACCCCGGGGTCGTACGGCAATCAAAGATTTCCGTGATGACGAAAGGCCGAAGGCCTTTCGAACCACATGACCCCGAGGTGATTCACTGTGTGTAGTAGTATTCGCCGTCCCGGCGCTGTTGCCGGTCGAGCTGACTGCCTGGTTTGTTGATCCGGGGACGTCCCATCCGTTCGTCACGACGGAAGGTTACGCCGAGGTTCTGGAGGAACTCGTTCATCCCGTCCCGCATGCTCATCGCGGGACTGGCGTGACCCTTGACCGCGGGTTCGCCGTCGAAGACCAGGAGCCGATCGGCCAGCAGGTCGATCACGTAGATGTCGTGGTCGATGACCATGACCGTCGTTTCGTGGTTCTCGGCGTAACGACGGATCGCTCGTGTCGCGAGCACCCGCTGTTCTACATCGAGGTGGGCTGATGGCTCATCGAGCAGGTAGAGATCAGCATCTCTCGAGAGCGTGGCCGCGATGGCGACCCGCTGGCGCTCCCCGCCCGAGAGGTCCGTGAGCAACTGGTCCATGATGTCACCGAGTTTGAGTGGCTCGCCGATCTCGGTCTGCCAGTAGGAGGTGCCGACGTCCTTCGAGATGTCCCGGAGGAACGTTTCGACCGGGAGGGCTTGCTCGGCCTCGACGTACTGGGGTTTGTACGCGATTTCGAGACCGAGATCCACGTGCCCGCCATCGGGTTCGAGCTGTCCGGCTAGCAACTTGGCAAAGGTCGATTTTCCGATGCCGTTCGGGCCGAGGATTCCTAAGACCTCGTTCTGGTGGACCGCACCACCTTCGACTTGGAGTGAGAACTCCCCGTCGCCGTAGGACTTCTCGATCTCGGGGTACTCCACGAGCACGTCCGCGTTCGTCACCGGACGAGGCGCGTGGGACTCGAATTCGATGGCCTCCGGCCGGATTCGCATGTTCTCGTTCTCCAAATAGCCCTCCAGATATTCGTTGATCCCGTTTCGGACGGGTTTGGGCGGTGTCACCACCCCGAAGACGGCGGGTTCGCCGTACGCTACATGAAGATTATCACCCAGCAGGTCGAGGACGGCCAGATCGTGTTCGACCACGAGAACGGCCCGGCCCTCCTCCTCAGCCAGTTCCCGAACCAGTCGGGCCACCGCGATACGCTGTGTGATGTCGAGATAGGGCGTGATCTCGTCGAGGAAGTAGAAATCCGCGTCCCGAAGCAGTGCCGCGGCGATTGCCACCCGCTGGAGTTCACCCCCAGAGATGTCCCCGATCGGCTGGTCGAGCACCGGTTCGATGGAGAGCCGTTTGGCCATCGATTCGAGGGCATCCCGTTCGTCCGTCGTCGCGAGGAGGTCTCGGGTTGTTCCCTCGAACTGCTCCGGGATACGGTCGATATACTGGGGTTTGCGGGAAACCGAAAGCTCGCCATCCCGCACAGCAACGAGATAATCCTGGAGTGCAGTCCCGCGATACTCGTCGATGACGGCGTCCCAGTCCGGTGGGTCAGTTGTGCGGCCCAAATTCGGGGTAATCTCCCCGGCCAGTGCCTTCACGGCGGTCGACTTTCCGATCCCGTTAGGACCGAGGAGGCCGGTTACCGTCCCTGATTCGGGCATCGGCAGGCCATAGAGTGCGAAGGCGTTTTCGCCGTATCGGTGGGTCGGTTCATCGGAGAGTTCCTGTGGGAGGTTGATGATCTCGATCGCATCGAAGGGACACTTCTGCACGCAGATGCCACAGGTCTCACCCAGACAGATCTCCTCGGAGATCCAGACCTGATCGAGAGCGCCGTCGAACGGTTCGTCCTCGTCGTAGCGATCCTCCCGCGGGATGATACAATCCTTTCCGGTGCGGTTCGGGGGACAGTAATTGATGCACTCGTAGTTGCACCGGTCGGGCTGACATCGCTCGAGATCGACGGTAGCGATACTATCGTCGGCCATTTTACAAGGTGACGCCGGTGGTCAGCAGTACCCCCCAGGTTACATACCAAAGCGAGAACGTCATGAACGCGTTGAACAGGTGATCTTTCGCCCCAAAGTCGGAGATGTCGATGCCGATCGCTCGCAAGATCGCGAGATTGACCAACAGCATCCCGACCATAATCGCCAGGCCGAGTTGGTCCGTGGCGCTGACGGTGATCCGTGCTGACGCCACGCCTGCGACCACGCCGCCCAGCGCGGTCACTGACGTGATCGCGACAGACCTGACGTGCCCGGTCAAACCACTGTCCGTCTCGGTTGCCATGTCTGTGTTCTCGGTGTGGCGGCCCAAAAGCCGTTCGTTCCCGCTTGATACCCAACTGATTGCCCCTGTTACTTACCCTCAAAAGGCGGGTCCGTATTAGTATGGAACCACCAAGCTGCCTCGACGACATGCCCCCAAGTGCCAAGCTCATTTACAAAGTCCTGGAACACGACGGTCCGCTCACCCAGAAACGCATCGTTGAGGAGTCGATGCTCTCGGCTCGGACGGTCCGATATGCCCTTGATCGGCTTGACGAGTGTGAAATCCTCAAGGAACAGGTGTACTTCCAAGACGCCAGACAGAGCCTCTACCGTCTCCAGACCCCAGCCGAAGAGACGGCGGAGGAGCCAGGCGTGGAAGCGGCCTGAGGCTTATCGGATTGTAATCATCGATTCGCGATCGATCGCTCGCTCCAATTCCTCCGCGATAGCGCTGCCACGCGAGACCTGAACTTCCCCGCCTCGGCCGACTGTGGCCGTGAAGAGATACTCCCCGTTTGCTTGCACTTCGACGGTTTCCCCGGCCCGTTCCTCTTCGACCGGCACGACGATATGCTGGGTCGTAATTTCGGGAGTGACGATCTCACCCTGTTCTTGGGTCTCCGATTGGGACTGTTCGTTTTGGGGACGGTCCTCCAGGGTTCGGACGTCGATGTCGATCCCCAACTGATCCTCGATCTGCCTGATGCGCTCCCCGTTTCGCCCGATAACATG
>JAGXLJ010000100.1 GCA_018334775.1 Halodesulfurarchaeum sp. | reverse complement strand
AAGGAGGACCCGACGATTGGTGTGGAGATCAATGAGGACACGGGCGAGCACCTTATCTCCGGGCAGGGCGAACTCCATCTCGAGGTCATCACCCAACGCATCGAGCGTAACCAGGGTATTCCGGTCAGGACCGGTGAGCCGATCGTCGTGTACCGGGAAGCACCCACCCAGGAATCCGAAGAAGTGGAAGGTATTTCGCCGAACCGTCACAACCGCTTTTACGTCACGGTCGAGACTCTGAGTGACGAGGTCACCGATACAATCAAACTCGGTGAGGCGTCGATGGACATGCCCGAACAGGAGCGCCGAGAAGCCCTTCAAGAGGCGGGAATGGAGAAGGAGACCTCACAGGACGTCGAGGACATCATCAACACGAACGTCTTCATCGACGACACGAAAGGAATTCAGCACCTCAACGAGACGATGGAACTCATCATCGAGGGCCTCGAGCAAGCCCTCGAAGACGGTCCCCTCGCCGCCGAGCCGGTCGAAGGCGCATTGGTTCGCCTCCACGACGCTCGGCTTCACGAGGACGCCATCCACCGTGGTCCCTCCCAGGTCATTCCGGCCATGCGGGAGGCTGTCCACCGCGCCCTGATCGACGGAGAGATCCGCCTGCTCGAACCGATTCAGGACGTTCGTATCGACATCCCGTCCGAGCACATGGGTGCGGCTTCCGGCGAGATTCAAGGTCGCCGTGGCCGCGTCGACGACATGTACCAGGAAGGAGACTTGATGGTCGTCGAGGGTATCGCGCCCGTCGAAGAAATGATCGGCTTCTCCTCAGATATCCGCTCGGCCACTGAGGGTCGTGCCTCCTGGAACACCGAAAACGCCGGGTTCCGGGTGCTCGTCGATAACCTTCAGCCTGAGAAGATCAACGATATCCGTGTGCGCAAGGGCATGAAAACCGAACTGCCCAAAAGCATCAACTACTTTTAAAAAGCTCTCCGGGTCCGGCAAGCCTTTACCCGCCGCGGGGCAACATTCGTGCGAACGAACCTATGCAGGGTCAACAGCAACAAGCCTACGATCGGGGGATTACCATTTTCTCCCCGGACGGACGGCTGTATCAGGTCGAGTACGCACGAGAAGCAGTCAAACGAGGGACGCCGTCGGTCGGAGTCCGGACCGAAGAAGGGGTTGTCCTCGCCGTAGACAAACGCTCTCGCTCACAGCTGATGGAGGCCGACTCCATCGAAAAACTCCACAAAGTCGCCGATCACGTCGGTATCGCGAGTGCGGGCCACGTGGCTGACGCCCGTCGGCTCATCGACTTCGCCCGTCGCCGGGCCCAACTCGAAGAACTCCGCTACGAGGAACCGGTCGACACCGAGGTCCTCACAAAGGCAGTCACCGACAACATTCAGCAGTACACCCAGATGGGCGGGGTCCGGCCCTTCGGTGCCGCGTTGCTGATCGGTGGTGTTTCCAACGGCGAACCACGGCTTTTCGAAACGGACCCGAGTGGGACCCCCAACGAATGGAAGGCCGTCGCCATTGGCGCAGACCGGTCGGAGATTCAGGACTACCTCGAGGAACACTGGGGTCCGGACCTAACCCTCGAAGCGGGCATCGAACTGGCGCTTGGCGCACTTGCCACCACCAGGGACGAAGCGCTCGAAGCCGAAGAACTGGCGATGGGCGCAGTCGAAGCCGAGACGGCGATTTACAGCCGCCTTGGGGAATCCGAAATCAACGCCCACCTCGAGGAAGTTGACCTGGAGGAGGACGAAGAATGAACATCTCGGACCCGTACGAACCGGAAATCGGCACCGTCCCCGAGGAGACCGCCGGGAGCGACGAGGTCCAGAGCGCCAAGACCGGCACCACTTCGATAGGAGTGACGACGGCGGAGACGGTCGTGATCGCAACTGACCGGCGGGCAAGTCTTGGGGGTCGGGTCGTCTCGAACAAGAACGTGACCAAAGTCGAGCAGGTCCACGACCGGGCCGCGTTGACGATGGTTGGGTCGGTCGGTGGCGCGCAATCGTTCATCCGCTCCATCCGGTCCGAGGCCAAACTATACGAGGCCCGCCGGGGTAAGCCAATGTCGATCGATGCGCTTGGAACCGTGGCCTCGAACTTCCTTCGTGGCGGTCCGTTCTTCATGATCAACCCTGTTCTTGGTGGTGTCGATGAAACGGGCTCCCACGTCTACAGCATCGACCCGATGGGTGGTCTCAGTGAGGACGATTATGTGGTGACAGGGAGTGGCATGCAGTTCGCGTTGGGAGTCCTCGAACAGGAGTATGAGGACGATCTGACACACGAGGACGGAATCGAAATTGCGACCCGAGCAGTCGAGAGTGCGACCGAGCGTGATACCGCGAGCGGGAACGGCGTAACGATAGCGGAAGTGACTGAGGATGGGGTTGACATCCACAGTCACGAAGACATCGACGACGTGCTGGAAAGCGCTTAACTCGGCGATCCGTCGTCGAGCAGGACGGAAAACACCTTCTTTTGGGCCGTTCGTAAGTGCTGGAGAAACGTCGACTGGGAGATCGCCATCGTCTCGGCGATCTCTTCCCCGGAGTTCTCCCTGGGCCAGTCGAAGAAGCCGGCGATATACGCGGTATGAAGTACCTCCTGCTGTCTATCGGTCAGGGATTCCTGGATGGCCGTCCTGATCTCCTCCGTGGTCGGCGCTGGGCGTTCGGTTTCCCGGCGGGCGCGGAGTTCGATCGACGGGTAATCGGTCTGGAGTCCTTCCACGACGGTTCGCACGTTCGCATTCGGTGAGAGGTGGACGGTCAGACGGGCCCTGCCATCACTCGCTTCGATGTGCCGGAGGTCGCCCCCGTATTCTCCGATCGGGCGAGCGAGCGAGGACTTCTGGAGCTCGAATCGCGCGTGAAGTTCCCTTTTATCTGTCGTGATGATATTAACCGTGCCGAGTTCGGGTCGTTCGTCGACGAAGTCTTCGATCCTCGCTGAATCGATGTCCCGGATCGTGAAATGCTGGACGAGCGTTTCCCCCGGACCGGGCGTCATCCATGTGAGTTCCATCGACCCGCCATCGGCCGTCAGCTCGACGGGGAAATAGTCCGATTCGGTCACCTCGAACTCGATTTCGGTGACGCTGTCGGTCAACAGTGCCTCCTTGCTTTCGACGGCGTTGATCGCGTAGCCAATGGTCTCGCCGAGTTCCGCGAAGACGGCCGTTTCGATGTCCTTGAAAGCCCCGATTTTGTCGGTGCCGATACAGAGCACGCCGTACTGGCGGTCGCCGTAGGTGAGTGGGATCGCAGCCGTCGCTTTATACCCACGTTCGAGCCAGGGCTTACACCAGTCAGCTTCAGGGTCCTCACAGCTGCTGATGTGCACAGTCCCCGTTCGAGCGGCGGTTCGAAGGGGGTCTTTTCCTTCTAACTCGTTGATCGCCCCGATGAGTTCGTCTAGATCGTTCTCATCAAGTCCGGCCGTTGCCCGTGGGCGGATGACTTCGGTGCCCACGGCCTGATCGGAGAGACAGGCAAAGGCATACTGTGGGGAATCGGCGAACTGCTCGACAATTGCGGCCTCCATCGCGTCGCGGCTGTCGGCCTCCACGAGCTCGCGGTTGATGTCACGAAGGACCTCGTTCGTTCGGTTGAGCGTTTGAAGCCGGTTTTTCTGCTGGGTGATCTGCTCTTTCCGTTCGAGGCGGTCGGTTACGTCGGTGTCCACGGCGACGTACTTCTCGACGGTCCCGTCCTCGTTGACGATCGGTGCGATCGTCATGTCGACCCAGACCTGTTCGCCGGATTTTCGTTCGTTGACGATTTGGCCCTCCCAGATGGATCCGTCTTTGATGGTATCCCACATCGCTGCATAGAAAGATTCCTCGTGATAGTTGGACTTCCACAGCGATGGGTCCCGGCCCATGACTTCGCCGCGTGAATAGCCGGTGACTGATTCGACGGCTCGATTCGCGTAGGTTATTGTTCCATCCGGGTCAGTAATGAAGATCATGTGGCCAGCGTGTTCGATGGCCTTCTCGAAGGTCCCTAGTCGTTCGTTCGTCGATCGAATGGTGTTTTTGATCTTCGTCTCCTGTTCGACGTATTCGGAGAGATAATAGACCGTCAGGACGGCCAGCACACTGACGAGGAGGCCCGGGAGTTCGTCGATCCCCGGCGTCCCAGCCTGATAGCTGAGGATCTGTCGAGTCGCCATGAGACCGAGCATCAGCGTCAAAAACCCGAAACGAGCGTCCTTGACTCGATACAGGAGGTATATCGAGTATCCAAGCCCCACGAGTCGAAGGCCGATCGAAGTCAGTATGATAAGTCCGTCGGGAATGATCACGGGTCTGTCCGGGGGTACGGAATGGGCCTCAAAATAGTTGTCGGGACTGATTCTATATGTATTGGGGGTGTTTATTTAAGTCAATAACTGGGCCAGAGGCCAACCTATTCATATTGGGTGCCTGCTCAGGGGCATGGAACGTCTGGGAAACGGTGTATGCGAGCACCAATTGAATCGAGATTTTCCGACGCAACACGCCACATAACAGGTGGCTATCGATGAGCGTCGATGCCTCCCCTGGCGTGCCCGATCTCGACCAGGCGCAGATGGACGAACTGGTTGAGGCCGAACGGGACGACCCGGAGCAAACACTTGCCGAGGTCGAGTTCTCGACTGACCTCGGTCTCGCGATGGCCGAGGACGCCCAGCGGGTCTCAAAGGGAGCGATCTCGAGTGAGTCGTTCTGGGCCAAATACGACGAGTCAGCGACCAAAGAGTTCGGCGAGGGGTATCGAGAGACGCCAAATCCGGCAGTGGACAAGGGCGGTAGCTGCCAAACGATTGACGAACCAGCGGCCGACCAACTCTCCTGCTCCCTCGACTCAATGGACGCCGTTGCCGAGCAGATCGAGTCTCCGCTGGGCGAGGAGGACACGCGGTGGGGAATGGTAATCGACCTCCAGAAGTGTGTCGGCTGTGACTCGTGTACGGTCGCGTGTAAAGCGGAGAATCGGACGCCGCCTGGTGTCACCTACAACGTCGTGATGGAGCACGAACATGGTGAATTCCCCAACACGACCCGGACCAACGTTCCCCGTCCCTGCATGCAATGTGAGACTCCCTCCTGCGTGCAGGTGTGTCCGGTCAGTGCGACGTACAAGATGGAAAACGGGATCGTCAATATCGACTATGACCGGTGTATTGGCTGTCGATACTGTATGATCGCGTGCCC
>JAGXLJ010000099.1 GCA_018334775.1 Halodesulfurarchaeum sp. | reverse complement strand
AAAGTCCCACGAACAGCGTCAGAAACAGCCACGCCTGGGCATAGGCGAGGAAGTTCGGCTGGAGTCCCTTGTGGAGCGGCGGGTGGCCAGCCCAGAGGACGTCTCCGAGTCCGTGCAGGCCGAATATTTCACCGTAGAGGATACCAAACAGGATCGTAAAGGCTCCAGCCCAGACCGCAACCCCACCGAGACTCTTGAGCCCGTCACTCTCGACCCGCGTGACGATGAGATACCCGATCGTCGCGTACAGAATCCCGTATCCCACGTCCCCGATCATGAATCCGAACATGAGCGGGAAGGTCAGCAGGATGGCGATGGTTGGATCGAGTTCCCAGTAGGTCGGCTGGTTGATCGCTTTGACGAGTACCTCGAAGGGTTTGGCCAGGCGGTGATTGTCCAGCAGGACCGGGGGCGAGTCGCCCGATTCGAGTTCAGCGGACCCCCCATCTGCGGCCACGTCCTCGGTTTCGGTCGATTCCGGTCCCGGTTCGTCTGGCTCATGAGCCTCGTGTGAGGGGGCATAGTCCTGATGGGCGGCTACTTCGATTTCATCGACGGCGACGTGGCCGTCAGCGGCCTCGGTAACCGTCTGTTCGAACGTGTCATATTCCCGCTCGGGAATCCAACCTTCGGCAACAAAGGCGTGGTCCGAGGTCGCAAACCGAAGGGGTGCTTCGCGTTTTTGCACGTCGATGAAGAGCGCTTCCTCGACCGCCAGCAGAAATTCGGCGTGTTCCTCGCGGGCCGCCGCCAGTTCCTCCTCGATCCGCTCGAGTTCCGCCTCCAACTCCGTTCGGTTCTCCCGCAGAGTTTCAGCAGCGTCCCGAGGATCACCCTCGCCATCCGGCACTTCGTATTGCGTGAAATCTACGCCCACGAGGACGTCCTCGAGTGAGACGTCATCCGGATGCGCAAAGACCGCGAGCACGTCGTCACCGGTAAACACCTCAAAGGCCTCGATGGTGTCGGCCTCCTCCAGTGCGGTTTCGACCGCGTCCTGGTCACCAGTTCCGGCCATGACCGAGAGAGTTTCGTATCCCCGGAGCAGATCAAGGTCGATCCCCAGGTCGATGAACGGCTGCAGCGAGCCGAGATCGTCCTCAACATTCGAGAGGTCCGTTCGAACCGTGGCCCGCTCGTCGTCCAGTTCGGTCACTGACTCCCGGATCGTTTCGAGTCGTTCCGGAACCGTCTCCCAGTCGAGGATTCGGCGGTCCTCGATGTCCCGCTCTGTCACGTCCAACATCGACTGCAGTGAACGAACTGTCACGAGATTGTCCGCCGCGTCATCGGCACCAGTGAGGGGCGTTCCCGTTTCAAACCCCTCGATCTGGCCCTCGTATTCTGAGAGGTGGACGACTTCGAGGTCGTGGATGGCTTCGATGACGGGCTCGATGACCCGGTTCGAGCCCGTCACCGAGACTTTGCTCATACGCTCAGGTCTGAGCATGTACCGCCTCCGTGAACCGTTCGAGGGCGAGTTCGACTGCCTCGTCAATGCGGGATTCCGCCCGTTCGACGAGTTCATCGCGTTCCTCGCGCCCCGTCTCGATAATCGATTCGCGCTCGGCTTCGATTTCTTCGCGGGCCGATTCGAGTCGTTCCTCCCGGTGTGCCCGGGCCTCGGATTCGGCCGTCGAAACGAGCTCTTCGGCCTCGGATTCAGCCTCGGAGATGATCTCCTCGGCCTCGTTTTGAGCCGCCTCGACCCTGGAATCAGCCTCGCTTTCGGCCTCTTTGATGGCTTCGAGAACCTCTGGTCTCGGCATTCTAATTTCTAATTGGTGATACCAAGACCCCATATTTGGGGTTTGCGAAAATAGTGCGACTGCCCGCTCCATGGACCCGATTTGTCCCGATAGCCGGGAAAGCAAGCGCTAAAGGGAGACAGTTCCCAAAAGCGAGTAATGGGCGTCCTGGAGGACAAATCACGAGCACGGGTATTCTATAAATACCTCTCGAAGGTGTACGACCAGGTCAACGCCTTCGTCTTCACTGAGCCGATGCGGGAAGAAGCCCTCGAACTCCTCGGTATCGACGAGTCCGACAGCGTGATTGACGTGGGGTGTGGGACCGGATTCGGCACCGAAGGTCTTCAAACCCGGACGTCGGACATCCTCGGACTCGACCAGAGCCCCCACCAGATGGCCAAGGCTCGCGACCGGTTGAACGAGCGCGAACTCCTCGGATTCTCGATGGGCGACGCCGAAAACCTTCCCATCAAGACCGACGCCTTCGACGCCGCCTGGTCCTCCGGGTCGATCGAGTACTGGCCCAATCCAGAGCAGGGACTCGCGGAAATGCGCCGCGTGGTCAAACCGGGCGGTCCCGTAGTCGTTGTCGGCCCCTACTACCCGGACTCCTGGATCGGTCGCCGGATCGTCGATGCCATCATGCTCTTCTACGATGAGGCTGAGGCCGAGGAGATGTTCCAGGCCGCCGGGTTCGAGGAGACCCAACACGAGGTCATCGGCTCGAAGTACAAGTCAAACCTCGCTATCGTCTCCATCGGCGTCGTCCCCCAGGACTGACGTCTCGACTCGGCCGATCGTCCGTCCGTTTTGGGACAGTTCGACGGTAAGTTCGTCCCCTGCCGTCGGAACCGGAACGTTCGAATCGCTAATCGTGACCGACGCGGTTTCGCCGACGGTCCATTCGGGGTCCGCAGCCGAGTTGAACGGTCCGGTGGGCCCGGGCGCAAACCCCACTGTGGAGAAAAACGGTACCGGCGGCTGTTCGGCAAGCGGCGTCCCGTCGACCGAGATGGTGACGCTGAGATCCCGGACGTCGATCGCGTCCCCACCGTCGTGAGTCATGCGGATTTCGCCATCGGCAGTCGCCTCTGCCGAGAGTCGAGTGAAGGCCGCAGGATCGTCCGCCGCCATCGCCCCCGCCGGACCACCCAGCGCGGCGGTCCCGACGGTGGTAACGAGGATGGCGGCGAGCGCGACGGTTATCGAGGCGAGCAACAAGGTGCCAAAGACGGGTGAGAGGGCGCGGGTCACAGGGTGGCTTGGTCCGTCCTTATGGGATAAACCTCAGGCACCCTGCGGACCCCAGGGCCTACTCAGGCTGGACCCCCAGTTCGAGGGTTTCCGTTCCCGTTTCTGCAGTCACATTGAACGAAGTTGGTGGAGTGAGCAGCCAGACTGGGGACTCGTCTGCGGTCCCAATCGGGGACCCCTCCACCTGGATTGTCGCCGGTTCGGAGACGCCAGTCTGATTCACGACCTGTACTCGAAGCGGCGAACCTGGTCGTGGCTCCGACATCTGGAGCGTCGAGTTGTTGACCGTCGTCGAGGGGCCCGACATAACCGGCAAACTGGAGAGGCTTTTTTCCTGCACCTCGCGATAGACGTTCCCCGAGGACGTATCGAGCAGGCTGTTCAGGACGCCATGTCCGTGAGAAAGTTGGAAACGAAAGACGTCCTGCCCGACAGTATTGATGCTCACGTCGCCTTTATTTTCCCACGCCCACGGATAGAGCTCAGCGATGCGGCTCTGGGCTGCGTCTAAATCAACCCCACCGACTGCGTCGTCGCGGGCGTCCGTGCGCATGACTTCTCGATTGTACGTGCCGTCCCGAATGGCCGAGAGTGCCACACCGTTTTCGCCGACGCTGACGAAGATATCGCCGGTGGGGTCCCCACCGGTTACCGCAGTCCCGATCTCGCCGGCCACCGGCCCCGTGTATCGAAGGGTGTCAGTCTGCTGGGCGGCCACTCGATCCTGAAGGGCCGGGTGGTCCTCGGCGAGGGCCTCGTAGGTTCGCAGGGTATTTTCGAGGGCGTTGGCTTCCTGGTTCACTTGACCGACCGTCGAGAGATACGTTTCAGGTCCGATCTCGCTGGTCCGGTACCGGTCCCGTGCGACCTGTTCCCGGTGGGCGAGTTCCTCGACGCGGTCCGCATTTCGGTCGAGTGCCTCCCGAAGCACCCGCTCCCGATCAGGGTCGTTGGCCGCCAGTCGATTCTGGACCGCGTGACTATCGAGTATCGCTTCGACTGCACCCGATTCGGCCTGCATTGCGTCGGTTACTGAGACCGAACCAGCAGTGATAGCGCTCTCCTCGACGGTGTCGAGGGTGAGGCTCCGCGTGGTGTTTGGGCCGACCTCGACTGGCTGGAACACGGATGGGTCTTCGACCGACGGGTGTACCTGCCCCGAAGTGGCGGCCCCAGCGGGACCCGCTCCGACGGCCAGGCTCGCCCCCACCCCGAGGACAAGGAGGGTAAGCAGGACCGACCGAAGCGGGCGGGTCATGTTCCATGATTCGATTCCCCTGCTCAAAAACGATGCGGAGGAGCACACAGCGATTTGATCCATCACCAACGGTGCTTCGAACCCTCCTGGGGACTGGAACGGCTTTTGTACCAATAGAAAGGACTTTGCCCGTCGGCGGGCCACCTTATGGCAATGCGATGGGCCGTCCCTGTGCTGGTCGGAGCCCTCCTTGTACTCTCCCTTGCAGCCACGCCGGCGGCTGCGACCCCGACACACGATGAGACGACATTTGTGGTGGAAATCCAGGAGAACGGCGACGCCGTCTGGACGGTCTCCACCACCTACGTCCTCGAAAACCAGTCGGACGAACAGGCTTTCGAAACGGTTCGCAGCGATCATGAATCGGGTGCCGATCCCAGTCCCGACCCCGCCCTCTTCGAAGCGGCAATCGATGCCGTCGCGGCCGAAACGAATCGGGATATGGAGTTGACCGGGATCAACCGCTCCAGCACAGTTCGAGACGGTGAAAACGTGAGCTATGGGGTACTCAGACTATCATTCACCTGGACGAACTTTGCGGTGGTCACCGAGGACAAGGTGTCGGTCGACGCCGCCTTCGCCGGGGGTTGGTTCGGGGACCTCGCAGCGAACCAGACCTTGCTACTCGAACCCCCGGCCGAGTATCGCCACTTGCGGGCCAACCCTTCGACAGACATCGTGAACGGTGGCTTGCAGTGGGAGGGACCCCAGACGTTCGAAGCGAACGAACCCACTGTCGTTTTCGAGGCCTTTGAACCACCACCCCCCGGTCTCGAGGCGCTCTTGTCACCAATGGCCGCAGGCATTGGGGGCGCGATTCTCGGTGCAGCACTCCTCTTCGCCTGGCGCCGAGACCTCTTCGGCCGGTCTGGGGACGAGGCTTCCGCACAAGCGGCCGAACCCGGGGACGATACGACCGAAATGGGAGCGGCAGAGCCTGAACCCGCCACGCCCGAGTCCGGGGCTGAAGAACCACCGGCCGAACCGACACCGGCGGTCGACACGGAACTATTGAGCGACGAGGAACGAGTGGAAGACCTCCTGCAACAGATTTCCC
>JAGXLJ010000098.1 GCA_018334775.1 Halodesulfurarchaeum sp. | reverse complement strand
CTCGATGAACGCGTCGAAGAAGTCCCGATCGACTTTCCCCGGTTGCATGGCCACGGCTTCGGACCGGGTGGTCTTGAGTCGGGTGGTTGGCTATTCGACCAGCCCCGATGTCGACCGATTCGAAATGCTTTTGCCCGTCCTCGGCCAGGTTTCGAGTGCGCCGCCTTAGCTCAGACTGGGAGAGCACTCGACTGAAGATCGAGCTGTCCCCGGTTCAAATCCGGGAGGTGGCACTTCAATTCTCCGCGACGAACGAAGTGAGGAGCGTGAGATGCAGAAGTGCCCCGAGCGGATTCTGAACCCAGGAAACCGAACGTAGTGAGGTTTCCGTTGGTTCAAACCCGGGAGGTGGCATCCCACTTTTTGTTCATCGGGTTTCCTCGCTCACTTCGCGCGCTGCGGGAACCACTCCACTCACGGCGGCAGTGCCGCCGTTCGTGCAAACCGAGGAAAAAAGATTCCTCGCGGCTCACAAAAACTTGGGAAAAGGCCGGACTCGCTCCGCTCGTCCGGTGAAACCGCGACTCGCGGCGCTCGGGGCGGCCTGGAATTCGACCCGGAAATGGGGTACAGAGACGGCGAGACGAACTACGCGAGAAGCCGCCGTCCCACGACCGTGTACCTCGGTTGCACGGCCACCCCCAGACTATTGCCAACAGGAACCAGGAGTACTGTGATGGCAAAAACCGCAATCGTCATCCTGGCAGGAACAGAGGGACATGACAATCTCGGACGTCTCGTCAACGGCCTGATAACGGCACGAGAGTCCGTCGAAACCGACGGCGACGAGGTAAAACTCATCTTCGACGGGGCCGGAACCCAGTGGATTCCCGAACTCGAGGAGCCCGAGAGCGATCACTTCGACCTGTTCCGGGCGGTCAAGGACCACGCATCGGCCTGTGACTTCTGCTCGAGTGCCTTCGGCGTCGACGAAGCCGTCGACGAATCGGAGATCCCCCGACTGGACGAATACGGCGGGCACCCCAGCCTCCGATCGCTCGTCGAGGAGGGCTACGAAGTACTCACGTTCTGACCGTCTCTGAGGGGGATTCACCACTCTAAAACGATTTCACGGTGGAATTTCTCCGTCGACGAGGACATCGAAATCGAACACCCCGCAGATTGCAGCGCCGAAGGGCTCGGCGGGCCCACACGTCCGGTGGCCATCCCTGTTTTTCCGGGCAAGATCGGGTGGTTTAGACAACCGGGCAGGCTACGTTCGATTTCCTCACTGAACCTGCCTTCACTCGGCGAACACGGCCTCGGGATCGGACACCCGACCCTCCAGTGTCCCGGTCCCGGTTATCGCTTCTCGAAGCCACGGTTCCGACCTCCCCGAGAACGATTCGACGATGTGAACGAACTCATCGAGCGTGACCGGCTCCTTTCGAGCGTTCATCTCCCTGAAGACGTCCACAAGACAGTGTTTCCCGCCGCTTCCCTCCCTGATCGCGGCATCGGCCGCGTAGAGAAGTCTGGCTCCCCGATAGTAGTTCGCGTTCGACCGGTCCCACGTGGATTCGTCCGCAAGTGCAGTCCCGGCGGAGTCATCTCGGGCCATAATCCAGGCCCGTACGTCTTCCGGCTCGACCTCGTGGTATTGCTCCTCCAGCATGCGGGCGGCGAGGTAGGTCGCACTCGCCTCGCGAAACCATTCCATCTCGGGTGCGGTCTCGAAGCGCTGCTGGCTATGGAGGTACTCGTGGATCCAGACGCTCGTTGCATCGCCATCCCAGAAGGCATGCTGGGTGATGTAGGACCGCGTCCCATAGGTCACGCCGTCATAGGGGAGCGCATCGGGGGCGATGAGAATCGTGGCCGGTTCGGCCCGATCCTGATGCAACTGATATGGCGAGACGAGTAGCGAGAGAAAGTGGGCTTTCCGAGCCGGGTCGACGTCCATCGCCGCCGGAGCCCCAACCGTCACCGGCGCCGTTCGAACCACTTCCGTAGCGGTGGAAAGGTTGCCGACCAAAACCCACGGGCCGACAGCTTCAACACCGGCTGAATGGTTTCCGGCCGCCATTACCAGCGAGGATGGAAGACTCGATTTCGACAAATATGCCCAGTCACCCGCCGCGTCGACGTGTCCTGGGTCGACACCCGTGACAGCATACTGATGGGTTCCTGGTGGTGCTGACCCGGTGTCGGACCCGCCAATTCGATGGGTGAGTGTGACCGTCGTCGCGGTCTCGTTGGCCGGATCTGCGTCGATCGATTCGATCTGTACCCAGTGCTCGCTGTTCGGGTCTGGACTCGGTGCAAGGGCCATTACGGGGCCGAACCCCACCACAATCGCGGCGAGAAGAAGAATCAGGGCCACAATGCAAATCCCAAGCCCAACACTCGTGCCTGTTATCACGTCCGTCTGGGAATTGGTAGATTGTCGGTCCATCGTCCTTCGTGTGAGTCGTCCGTTTGAGTTGACGCTACGGCGAGAGGAACCCTAAAGGTTCGAGTTTGCCTATGCAAATACCGAGATCGCTCATTACCAGGGGTTTGCGTGCCGGAGAACCAGACCCGATCCACACTGGTGATTTGATTTCGAAATGGCGAGCTGTGCCGCTCTCATGAGTCCCAGCTCACACCGAGCCGTCGGAATGAATGATCTGCGGTTTCCGTTGGTGCTTTTTCAGACGCCGGGCACGCCGAACGCGTTGACATCCTCCCCGCGCTGAAGCGGCATGACGAGACGCGTAGCGTCTCGTTGCACCCGAAAACGCTTCGCGTTTTCGAGGACGAGGATTCCAGCGTGGGGCGTCTGGACCGTCCCGAGTTCCCCGCCGGTAACTTCCTCCCCGGAGGGAGTACCGGGTTCGTGAGCGCCACGTCTGGGCGGTAGGCGCGTGGCGACGCCAGTCCGTTCGGACTCCCCCGCTTGTGGCTCCACACCCGCCCGGTCGCCCAACCGCAACAGGGGCGGTCGTCCGAACGCAGTGAGGTTTCCGTTGGTTTAAATCCGGGAGGTGGCATTCCACTTTTCCTCGTCGGGTACGCCGGAGGCGAACCCCTCCTCGCAAAAACGTGGGGAAAAGGCTGGACTCACTTCGTTCGTCCGGGGAAATTGCGACTCACCGCCCGTGTCAGAATATGCTGGAAACTGGAGCGTGCCGTTCAAAAAATCAGACAGAGCGACGCTAATTCTGACTGGCAGACGAGATAGTTGAACTGGCTCCTGAAAACGGTTTGTGGGGATATTGTAGAACGGAACGGCGATTGAGCGATGGGGGAGTGCACAGATGAGTTCACGAACAGGGCGGGCCGTTCCATTTCCTCTAATATTGGATGAAGTGTGCAATACTTGTAGTAAACAACAACTATTTCTATTTTTCATAAATTTTAATTTTAAAATTACCGTAATTCTTAAAACACTGTGCAGATAAATCTGCATATGGTGATTGAGAAACGATGACCCTTGCTGAAGAGTTGCGCGGCGCAAGTCTCATTATCGGGAGTATCATCGGCGCCGGCGTCCTAGGTATCCCATATGCGGCCGCCGCTCTCGGGCTCATTCCCTCGCTGATCCTCTCGCTAGTCGTCGGGGTTGTGCTTTACAGCACGTCGATCATCCTGCTGCGGTTCTCAGCCAAGAATGACGGCAGTCAAATCGCCACCTTGGCCACGGACATCCTCGGCCGACCAGGGGGCTATTTCATGATGGGTGGGATGATGATCTACATTTACGGCGCGCTCCTAGCGTACACCTCTGCTGGCGGGCAAACCCTCGCTGCGCTTACACCACTCGCTGAGGTGCCCGCGGCCATCGTCTTCTGGATCGCAGCCTCGTTCTTCATCTATCAGGGTCTGGAAGCTTCGCTCAAGACCGAGTTCGTCCTGGTCGTGGGAATCGTCCTTCTCTTCCTCCTCGTGGCAATCACAAGCCTGCCCCACGCCGACTTCTCGAACGCGACCTATGTTGATCTGGGTCCGTGGCAGGCTTTCATTGGGGTTGCCCTCTTTGCGTTCGTCGGACACGCGATGGTCCCCGACGTTTACAAGGCGCTTGGCGATTACGAGAAGGCAAAGCGGAGTATCCGCCTCGCGTTCGGCTTGATCTTTGTCCTTTACGCCATCCTGACCATCTCGTTCGTCCTCGTATTCGGTCGTGAGGTGCCCCAGATCGCCCCGAAGGCCTTCGAACAACTCTACGGGACGGCCGGGTTGATCATCGGGAACCTTCTCCCACTCATTACCGTCACCACCAGTTTCATCGGCTTCGGCCTCGCTCAGAAGAACAACTACGTCGACTACAATGGCCTCGACTCAACTGTCGCTTGGGGTCTGACGGTGATACCGCCGCTGGGGCTTTACCTGTTCGGCATCCGCGATTTCGTCGGGACTCTCGAGGTCGCAGGGAACGTCGGCGCGGTAATCCTCACCCTTGTCGTTCCGATCGCGATGTACCTGGTCTGGCGAAAAAACGCGGAACGAACGTCGGTCGGCGAATCGCGGAAATCCTTCGGCGAGGGACCAAGCCCGTCAGCGGGGATTTTTCTCAGTGCTCGGAACCTCGATTCGGGTGACAATTAATCCACCCAACAGCTGGGATGAGGTCATGTCCGTATCAGAAATATTGCCGGTGTGCGGTTTCATGTCTCATTGAGGGGGCGCCGTCCCCGATATGTGATTCAGGTCGCCAGGTCGGAACCCTCGACAAGCCCTGGTGATTTTTGATGTGTCATGTCGGATTCATCACCCTCCCCAGACTGCGTCTGACGGGCAACCAGAACGCAATTCGTTCTGGTAAGCCTAAAGCGCGAGGCATCCTCCAGTCCGTTCTGTAATATAGCACATTTCAAAATTTAGTAAATGACCTTCCCTTTTGATCGTCATTCCTATCTTCCTTCAGATCGCTCCGCAATATATGCCTTCAAAACCGTTCGATGGCACCGTTTGTCAGCCGTGTTCTCGTAACACACGAGCACGACGTCCTGGCCGTCGGCTCGCAGTGCATTGATGTTTCGAATCGCCGCCTGGGCGTCCTCGGAATTCGTCACATAGTCCAGGTACCGGTCCCGATAATCCAGTTCCGCCAGCGCTCTGTTGTGCGCTTTTGCGTCCGAGAGCCCGGTTTCATGTAACGCCTCGTGTCGCTGCTTGACTGCGTCGAGCAGCTCCGGGGGCGGCCCAAGTTCGGGTCGGTTCTCCTCGACCTGCCCCAGCAGCCAGGGTAACGGCCGGCGAACCACCCCAATCAATCGTTCGTCCCCCTTCAGCTCGATTAAATCGTGCTGCAAGGCCGCAGCATAGGTGTCCCGAAGCGCACCCAATTCAGTCATGCCACACACACACATATCGAGTTCGACGGGCTTAGTTGTGGACCCAAAGCGTGGGAAAAGGAGTCACTTCGTCATCGTCAACAGCATCTTGAACCGTTCCTCGCCCCAGAGCGCGTGTGGCACTTCCGA